>NZ_QORY01000009.1:0-69905 GCF_008368755.1 Bacillus sp. AR2-1 | reverse complement strand
ACCTGTTGGTCCCTCTGGCCCTTGATTCCCTTGGATTCCTTGAGGTCCAGTTGGTCCTGTTACCCCTGTAGCCCCTGTTAATCCCAAAAATTCAGGGAATGCGCATGGAAATGGAAACTCAATATTATGTTTCTTTTTAAAATTACTCACTATATCCCCCCTCTTCTCCCAACTTACACTCTATAAAATATGAAAAAACAAGTTCATATGTTTAGGAAAACATCTTATAAATATTAATGTTTTTTAATTTTGAAGTCACAAATACACATTACACCGTCCACATCCATGGACGGTGTAATAATAAAATTGTTGATTTTTGGTGCAATTGCTGAATTACTCTTCGTAGATGTAACAATAAAATCGTTTAAAAATCTAATTTTTTTTCAACAATCGCGTCTGGTACTTGAAGAACGTCATAGAAACGTGGAATTAAACTGAATTAGAAAAGAAGGTTAATCTAGGTATTCTCGTTTTAAGATAGACATTATATGCAGTGACTCATATCCATTATTACTTTTTAAACATTCTCTTAATGTGCCTTCAACTGTAAAACCTTGTTTTTTATAAATGTGCAGAGCACGTTTATTATTTACTTTCACATCTAACCATAACCGGTTTGCTTTAAATTTGTTAAAGGCCCAATCTTTAATTATTTTAAGCGCTTTATTTCCATAACCTTTACCTTTTGAGTTAATTGTGATTCTCATTAACTCCATACTTTGATTAGGATTTCTTAAACCAGTCAAAATAATATATCCAACCGGTTTGTTATTATTTTTATTCTCGATTATCAAATGTTATATGTTATCGTCATTTAAAGAATTTAAATGTTTTACTTTAGACCAAGGGATTATGAATCGTGAATTTTCTATATCAGATTCTAAATTGTAAATAAAATCCACATTATCCTTCATGGTATTTCTTAGATTAATTAAATCAGAACCTTCGAACATTATTATACCTCCTTTTTAAACTATCCTTGTATAAGTTTTTCCTAATTTTAGTATAACCCTCCCTTCAGTATTCAACAATATGGCTCGATTGTTGTGACATTTTTGAAACAACTATATTATTTTTTAAATGACTTTATTGTAAATTAAACAACTCTATTATCTCTGCACAAAATCAAAAGACTAAAACAGTAACCCTCTCTAAACAAGAGGGTTTTTCAATAACTTCCAATAACGAGAATTATGTAAATAAGCCGTCCATATAATGGGCGGCTTATTGTGTATTCGTTAAACCTTATATCTTAATGAGACATGATGTAGGAATTATGAGAGAGAAACGGCCTAAAAATAAGATTTATATTAGACCCCGTTTACGCATTCATGGATCTACAGACATATTGGAATACTTAAAATATACTGTAGCATCAGAAACGTTGTATTCGTTTGATTTAGGTTTTCATGACGCTGAAGAATTTGAAGAGACCCACCAACGGGAATAGGTGGGTCATTAGGGTACTACTATCTCATTGCACAAAAGGGAATTTGTATTAACATAATAGCATATTCTTAAACTTCTTATATTGAGAAAAAAGAAAAGACACCCTAAGGTGCCTTCCTCCGACTTGAACCACTTTAATTTTAATAATATGTATTGGATTCCCATCCAAATATTATTTTACCACGTTAAGTAATGTTGTGCATTGAGAAATACGGTACATCTCTTTATTTAAACGCAAAAAGCCCTAGGGGGACTAGGACTTTTTGACAGAATGAAAATGATACAAAAAAGGACTTTTATAACGTAACATACGAATGTTTCATAAATGTATCATAAAAGTGAACATATTCTATATTTTATCAGACACAGAAACAGACATAAAAAACGCCATCCTTTCCCATAATTCTACAGAAAGAATAGCGTACTTTTACACTTTAAAGAATAGTAAGAGAAACAACCAAAAGAAAAGTAGGTATTTAAAAAGGATTTTGAATACTTGATACCATAAAAATCTAAAAATTGTTATTCTTTCTGAATGTTACTTAACCCTTGTTCTAATTCGTTCTCTATTCTTTTTTCTAACCCTTTTACTAATTCTTTCTCTGTTCCCTTTTCTAATCCTTTTACCAATTCTTTCTCTGTTTCTTTCTCTTTCTCCGCTTCTTCATTCTTCTTACTATGCCCCTCTAACATCCCCACCAATATTTCTGTAATTATTGACATAGGTACACCCATATCCAATAACATTTTAAGAAATTCAAATATACTGAGACCCTGTGAGTTAATTGCATTATATTTGTTATTGATATGTTGTTCTATACTTTTTTCGGAAAGTTGATTATCCCTAGTCTTACTTTCAGGAATATATTTTTGATTATTGTTCACTATACGTGAAGTTGTAGTACTTAAAGATTTATTATTTAAAACTGTAGTATTTAAAGGATAAAACCTGTTATTTATGTTTGAACTGATTTTCATCTCTCATTTTCCTATTTCTTTTTTGATAAATTTAATATGAAAGTTCATCCCATATTGTTATATCCATATCCATTTATTATGAGTATAATATAAATTTCTTTTAAACTAAATAGAACATTATACAAATATATACATGTGTTCTATTTTGCAATGCTTAAAAATCACTATAAATAGATAAAATTCCATTCTTCTTTGTAGGAAACCTATAGGACTGAAATAGATTTGAATATGAAATATAAATTTAGACATAAAAATACAATCTATTCTTATGTTTCGATAGAAAGAATAGATCTTATTTTTTCATTTAGGGGGTATACCAAAGCCTTAGCTTGCTAGCGATGTGTCGCTATCCCATATCCATCAAGCTAAGATTTTAAAATATCCCCTACTTAAGGAATTTGTAAGTATCAAGTAAGAAAAACGAGAGCTTTGTTTCCTATAATCATAAATATAAAGTGAAGGAAGAAAAATTATTTCTGGGATTAATATGCATGTGGAAAAAAGAGAAATCTACAGTTTTTTAGAGTAATAATATCAGTAGGTCCATGTTTGGGAGATTACTTGCAAATATTTTAAATTTTTTCACCTGAACCCTAATTACCATACCTGTTTTTTACCATCACATATTGGAGGCTAAAACATGAATAAAAAAAAGAAAATACAAAGATCAATACTTACCTTTACTCTACTCTTTTCTTTAGGCGTTTCATCTTTCCCGCTTACAACAGCTATTCAAGCAGATACACGTGAGGAACAATCTGCAGAAAAGAAATTAATCTCTTTAACGGAGCGTACATCATTATTTTTTGAATATCTCCAGCAAGGTAAGTATGCAGAGGCACTCCAGTTGACGTCTGCTGCTTTTCAATCCAAATTTACAGCAACCACATTACAAAACTGGTGGATACAAAGTGGCTGGAGCGGGAGAAAAAGCATGGGAGCCCCCGTGATAAAAGAACGAAACTTGGTCCATCAGACGGTGGAAATTCCAGTAGTTACCGAAGGCATTACCATACCGCTACTCCTGAAATTCACACCTGGCGGGAAAATAGATGAAATTGTGGAAAGGCCACCCGAGGAATCTTATACCATCCCACATCCTAGCTATGATCACCCTGACTCCTATCAAGAACGTGAAATCGTCATTGGAAATTCTACTTATCCGTTACCAGCCACATTAACAGTTCCGAAACATAAGCCTGGTGAAAAGCTGCCCGTAGTTGTTCTTGTTCATGGTGCTGGCATCCATGATCGCGATAGCACATATATGGGAACAAAAATCTTACGCGATCTTGCAGTGGGCCTTTCATCCAACGGAATTGCAGTGTTACGCTATGAAAAACGCACCTTAGAACACGCATTAAAAATGAGTACAGAACCTGTTACGTTAGAACGTGATACTACAGATGATGCCATATATGCAGCAAAATCAGCAGCTCAGCAGGAAGGCATTGATCCAAATAATATTTTCATTCTTGGACATAGCCTAGGAGCCGGCACAATGCCGCGTATACTGCGCAAAGCGCCTTCCTCACTTGTCCGAGGAAATATCTTACTCGCACCACCTGCACGCCCTTTGACTGACATTGCCATTGATCAGTATCAATACCTTCGGGCGCCAAAGGAAGAAATCGATGAACTAAAAAGGCAGGTCGCTTTTATCCAGGATCCTACTTTTAATCCTGACCATCCTCCAGCTGGCTACAATTTTGGGTCGCCTCATTTTATGTATGATGTTTCTAGGTGGCGTCCAGTTGAAGAGGCAAAATCACGAAAAGAGCCTTTACTCATTTTGCAAGGAGCACGTGATTATCAAGTAACAGTAAAAGATGAATATACAAAATGGCAAGAGGGACTTTCAAACCGCGGAAATGTTCAGTTCAAAAAATACCCGAAATTGAATCATTTCTTCACGGAGGGTGACGGAGAATTAAGTCGTCCTAGTGAATATGAAATCCCTGCTAATGTTCCCGGGTACGTCATCCAGGACATTATTACATGGGTCAACAAGACAAAAAAATAAGAAAACATCAATAGCCTTCATGCAATCATCATTGCGTGAAGGCTTTTTTGAAACTAGTGATTCAGACATGTCTATTATTTTATATAATATTTGCCCCAAAACGAAAAATTAGAGTCTTTATAGCAATGAAGTTCATTTTTAGTATTTGGGGAGCAACGTGTTCTGTTAGCTTGATAGGAATGGGGTAGCGCCACATTGCCATCAAGCTAAGAAAAACAAATATTTCAAGGAGAAAATGAGCCTTTCTTTGTTTTAGGTGTTATAAAATTCTTAAGTTGATACGCATGAGAGTGAGCCCTATTACGTTTAGCAAATGCAAGATATTGGTATAAACAGATTTCTATATGTAATATATGTTATGATACATAATATTAGGGGGATTACAAATGTGGAAATCACTTTTTCGGTATTTTCTTTTTTTCTTAGGATTAACTTTCTTTGGGTTGGGCAATGCAATTGCAGTAAATGTTAAATTTCTAGGACTCCATCCATGGGAAGTCCTGAATATGGCACTCTATCAGCGATTTGGATGGACCATTGGTACATGGAGTGTTATATGCGGCCTATTTCTTGTTCTCGTGTCATTAGTAGTAGATCGGAAATATATAAACATAGGTACATTCTTAAATGCATTGCTAATCGGTCCTATTATGGATCTTTTCTTAAAATTGGATATTCTTCCTCATGCCACACATATATTGTGGGTAAATCTTCTTATATTACTTTCTGGAATTATAATTACGGGTATTGGCGGTGGTATGTATGTTGCTGCCGGAATTGGTGCAGGACCAAGGGATGGATTCATGCTTGCTATTTCTGATAAAACAGGATTATCTGTAAGCCGAGCTAGAATTATTGTGGAAAGCATTGTATTAGTAATTGGTTATATTCTAGGCGGTCCCATTTTTATTGTGACATTTCTGTATACTTTTATCCAAAGCCCTATATTCCAGCAATCATTCAGGATGTTTCAAATATTTTTATATAATTTAGAGAGAAAAAAGAAAGACAACGTTAGTGCAAGTTTATAAAAAAGAAACAACCTCTACTTTAATTGACGATTTATGGCTTAGCTTGATAGCAATGTCGCGCTAGCCAATATACAAAAATCTCCTTCAAAAAAAGAAAGGCGCCTACGCACCTTTCTTTTTTAATTCACTTGTACTCTCTTCAGCACCCAAAATTCCTTCTGAATCACTTAAATGCATCATTGTACGGACCTAGTTGCTTTTTAGAAAAGTAATGAATTGTCTCCTTACTTTTCAGTAACATATTTCCTTTTATAATTAAAAAATAGGTGGCTACTAGAAAATAGATTAGCCCTAATATCCAATCCAAATTTGTAGCTAGATTGTGTAAAAAAACATATCTTATATATGCATAACCAATCGGAACATGTAGTAATACTACCGCACCTAATCCTGGGTTGTATATTGTTTTAGCTTTTATATTCGCAAAAATACCATGCCATATGAATTGAAAAAATCCCATTAAAATAGGTGCCAACCCAAGCCATATAATATTTGGAAAGAAAACCGGAAGTAAATAAAAAACATACGCAATCAAAATATTTATTACCATAGCAGATTGCGTATTTAATGGATAGCGATCTGGTATATCACTTTTAAATATAACTACATTAAACAGACCAGCAAAATAACCTGGCCAACGATACTCTTCAAATTGATGCACTAAAATAGCTATAAAACTTAACGCTAACAGTACCTTTATTTCACTCATTTCTCCAAAATTTGCGACTAAACAACCTACGACAACAATTGCCATCACTAACCCTACATCACACCAATGCTTTCTAAAGAAACTAATCATCTCTATCACCCACTATCTCAATTTTTATAAAAATAGCGTTCAAATAGGAAATCAATTTGTTTTTCTACAGGCAGTATTCTTATATCTGCCCCTGATTCAAGAATTGGCATCATTAATGCAGGAAGAAAAATGGATCCGAATATTTGCACTGTCATCATCATTAAAATTTCCTGATCCGTTTCATTTGTTATTTCACTCAAAATATTCTTCACTTTACTAAAACCAAGCCTCTTCAAAAAATCTCCATATTCGTATTGAGATGTAAATACTGTAGTTCCCATTGCAATAATTTTCCTAACTAACTCAGGGTATTGCCGAATTACTAGTACATAATCAAGTAAAAATATTTTTAATCTTTCTTTCGCTGGCACTTTAATATCATCTAAAATAGAAAAAGTGTCTTGAAAGCTAATTAATAAGACTTTAATTGTTTCACTAATCAACTTTTCTTTTGAGCCAAAATGGTAATTTACAAGCGCAATATTTGTATCTGACAATGCTGCAATTTTTCTTATTGTTACACTTTCGAAACCTGCGTCTTTAATTAAATCCAATGTTGTATTTAAAATCTTTTCTTTCGTTGATATGTTTTCGTTTCCCCTCAACTTATCTCCTCCTCTAAAATCTATCAATTAAACAACGTTTTAAACATTGTTTAAATTTATAGTATCACCTTCAATTTTTAATATCAATTTAATCCTTTCGACATTTCCGATTACCTATTCTTTTTTTATCTTTGTTATTAAAGTTTATATATACATTTGAGAACGTCTTTGTTGTTTTCCAGCCCCTCCATAATGTGAGCAGTCGGTAATTTTAATAATTGAACTGTTGTGTAAACAATCAAATAAATTAACATTATTTTCCTTAACCAAAAAAAGATGAACACAATTTTTTATACATCATATTTGTTGGTATCTAGTGTATTACTAAGACCTAGCTTGGACTGAATCCCCTTGTTGTAGATTTTTATTTTATTATTAATAATTACGGTATATGAAATTATTAATAATAAAATAAAAAAAGCTCCCCTGAAAGGAGCTCCTTACCTTACAAAACATTTAAGAAATCATTCTATTACCAGCTCTACTTAAGATTTGGAGCATGGTTATAACTCACTCACCCCTGTTTGTTACGATAAATCATTGGTCAAAGACTATTCTTTTTCTGTGTATTATTTCAAGCTCTTTAGATGTTTTCTTTTTGTGAAATTTACCTCAAAACAAATTAACTAGATAACAAAACGTAAAATAACAATGCAGCTGCTTCTTGCCGTTTCATACTTTGTTTTGATAGATAATCTGCTGATCCATCTTCATTATATATAACCTCAGGCCCTACTAAACGATGACCTACAATGTTTTTCACGGATTCTATTGCCCAATCATCAGTGTCTCCCTTTAATGTTGCATCTGCAGATGGCGCTCCTAACATTTTTAAATACTGCCAAGTAATCCATGCTGCTTCTTGTCTGGTAATTGCACGGTCTGGATGGAATTGTTCTCCTTCTTTTTCATATAAAATACCAAACTCATATAACTTTTGAATATGAGGTGCATACGGATGATTTTTCACATCCGAAAATACTGGTTCTTTTTTTGAAGGTGGCGTAAAATAAGCAATTTGAGATAACCAATATGAAAATTCTGCCCGTGTAAGAGAAGATTCTGGATTGAAATTCCCCTCCTTATTTGCTTGTAATACCTCGTATTGATGTAAAGGATTTATAAACTTAGCATATGGATGATTTTCATCTACGTCTTTAAATCTCTCAGGCTCACTTAACTTCACCGCTGAGCTGCCAGAGTTCCAATGTATCATCTCTTTCACAGTACCATCTTTGTGAAGTTTAAATGCCATATAATTCCCTTTTTCATCCTCAAATAGTAAAGGGTCTATTTGTTTTAGCTCCTGTTTACCATATACTTTATCACTTACATATAACTTTCCTTCACTTATGTTTACATGTGACATTAGGTTTTTTAATCTCAAATCTCGGTAAACCCCTTCAAATTTCTTTAATTCTTCTTCATTAGGGTTTAAATATTCAGGCTTTATCTTATCTGGGAAATATTCATTCATAAAATCATCAAATACTTCAACAGGTAGTGCTGAACTATCTTTATTTGTAACTACAAAAACTCCAATTTTATGCTCAGGAATTAACCACATTAAAGATGAAAAACCTGGTATATTTCCACCTTTCCCAAACACATATTGCCCATTATGACTTTGCGGTGAAAAGAACTCAAATCCGTATGTCATATTAGGGTATTTGGGATGTAAAGCAAATTTTGTTTTTTGCATGTCTTCTACGGTTTCTTTTTGTAGTATTTGGTTATTTTTATATTTACCATCATTCAATTGAGCAATCATAAAATTGGCTACATCACTTCCTGTAGAAAACATACTCCCTTGTGGCATATCTGTTGGTCTTGTTTGATAAAATGGAATGACATTACCTTTAGCATCATATCCTGTTGCAAGCTTTTCTTTAATAAAATTAGTCATAACAAAACTGCTATTATGCATTTCTAAAGGGTAAAAAATATTCTTGGCCATATATTTGTAAAAAGGTGTGTTTGTCAGACTTTGAACAATATACCCTTGAAGCATAGAAGCAAAATTATCATATGTATATGTATCTCCTGGCTTTCTCACTACTGTGGGCATATTATCTTCTACATAATCTTTAAGCATAGTATAATCATTCTCTTGATAATGGATATCCTCTGGTCTAGGATCTACGTAATCAAACCCTGTTGTATGGGTAAGTAAATGTTCCATTGTAACTGGTTCACCCATTTTATTTTGATACTTTAATCCCCCCATATAATTTACTATATCTTTATTTATGTCAATTTTACCTTGTTCAACTAACTGCATGACAGCGCTAGCAGTAAAAACTTTTGATATTGACGCTAATCGAAAAACTGTTTTTTTAGGATCAATGGGAGTACTCTTTTCTTTATCGGAAAATCCGAATCCCTTTTGAAATAAAATTTGATTATCCTTTACAACGACAAGAGCTACACCAGCTGCGTTTTCTTTTTTCATTTTCTCTGGAATTACTTTATTGGTAAATGCATCTACATCTTTAGGATTTAATGTTATAGGTGTAACAGTTTCGGCTTTTGAATAATTGCTCCCCAGAAAAAATAACAAAAAACATACACTTACAGCTACTAACCTTTGAAAATAAATTTTCATTCCTTTATTCCTATTACCCAAATTAATTCCCCCTTTAATACTAGATTTATTGATTATACATCTATAGGTTAACCAACCATATTCTACCACTGCATTGATATTTTTTCTAATTTTATTTCAATTCTGTCATTTGTTAACTTTTCTCCTTTAGAAGTAGTCTATATATTATTAGGTCTTAGTTATAGAAAATGCTAGACACTCTTTAATATAGGACTTCCCAGCAGTTTTTTCATAACATCCTACTTAGAGAAGACAACCATCGTTTATAATCAATAAAAATTGGCTATTTGGGGTAGCACCACATCGCCATCAAGTTAAGGGTGCTAAGTGGATATATGTGAGGGGTATTTTTAAAAATTTCTACGACTGTACTAAATATGGGCATAACAAATAAACCTATTAAATAGGTATTTTTAAAAATATTATGCAACTTTGAAACTTTGTGACAACGTATAATCATATACAACACCTAAGATATCAAAGACGGTTTTCTTCTTGTACCGGTGAGATTTTCTCCCGTTTTTCTCTAAAAGATCAAATAAACGTAGTAAAACTTTTGATAATTCATGGATGCCCTGCTGTAATCCTTCATAAAACAATAGATAATAATTTTTTATCATATAGATGGATTTGTATTCACTTAGCTCTTTCTTTTTCTTATCCAAGAGTAACTGACGCATTTTAAACATCGTTGATGAACAAAGTAAAATACTAATGAGTTGTCCATATAAATGGCATTCTAAGCGCTCTTTCTTGATTTCTTTGCACTTGACAATTTGAAAGATAGATTTCCATGTTTTGAACAAGATTTCAATTTGCCAGCGTAATGAATACAAGTCGTGGATATGTTCTGTTGGAACATTTTCTGCAGAAAGATTCGTTATATACACGTTGATTCCACTCAACCTTTTACTTCGTTCTTTGTAGGTAATACCTTTCTTCTTTTCTTTTTTGGCTTGTTCCTTCAATCTTTTCTCTGTTTGTTCTTTTGTTAATCGATGAATAATAACACGAGCTGGTAATTTTTGATACTGCCCAATGTATGCTTCTGAAATCTCCATTGTTTGACCAGGGGTCAATTGATTCATGAGTTCTTCCATATCTAACTGAATATATAGTGTTCCTTTCTTCACGGTCCCATTTCGAAAATAATCTGGATTATCATTCTTACAATAGATTCGAGAATTTAATTTCAAACGTGAAACATAGTAACCTCTTTTATCATGGATCTTCTGTAAATCATGTAAGTCGAAATAACCCAAATCTCTTATGAACAAGTCTTTTGGTTGCATGGATTGTAGGCTTGTTGAACCAAAAGTTTTATCATTTTCTCTTCCTTCTCCTACATAAACGTGCAGAAACTTTCCACTTAATAGGTCATACTCCAATTGAATTTTAACTCCTGCAGTATGGCTATTTCCACCTGAACCTTGATAATGTGAAGAAAACTCATCTGGAAGCTGAAATGTTGTAGAATCTAGAACCCGAATGCGCTTAAATATCGTAGTATATTGATGAATCATTTCTTGTGTTGAATGGATTTTTTGAATTAGAAGGTTAGCTAAAACTTGTTCAAGAAACTGTACTGCGGAAACATTAAATCGTTGATTAAGTCCTTCAGGACTGATAAGAACACCTGTAGATACTTCAAGACAGCTACATAATTGTGTGAGTGATGTACTTGCCACCTGTTGACTAAGCCATACACATAAAGCAACTAATTCCTTTGCTTGATATTTACTCTTTCGCTGAACGAATCCTTTTTCTTTGGCTAGGTGTTCGAGAACATGAGGAGACATATGTCGTTGTAATTCTTCAGCAATCAGCTGAAGTTCATCAAGAATCGAAAGATTCATAAAGAAACGCCATCCTTTCCTATAATTCTACAGAAATAACTTCATTTTTACTGTATGGGTAGTGTAAAATCTTAGCTTGATATCGATGTAACGTGACCCAAAATAGCGGATAACCTACATTAGATAAAATACCAAAAAATACCTTTAAAATGATATAATAAAATATAGAATACTATACATAAAACTACAGGAGGCTATTAATGGATAAAATTTTTGAACAAATGAAAACCAGGTTCATTTTAATGTGGGCTATTATCTCTTTTGTAATAATGATGTTTATTTTGACTTTATTATTCACAGAAATTCCTAAAGATGTAAAGTTGAATATTGCTCTTATTATTTCAATTTATGCTATCCCTATGTTTTGGATTGGTTTTAAATTTAAAAGATATAATATCTCGTTTAAAACTTACTTGTCAAAACCATCTTCCTTTTCTTTCAGAAAAATTTTTGCATCAGCAATTATGACTATGATTTTCGGGTTAGGTATGTTATTGCTAATCGTAATGGTATTCTCATTAATACCAAAGAGCACTTCGCTAGAGGATACAAACGAAATAGTTAAAACACAAAGCATGTGGTTTGTTTTAATGAAAGCTATAACTCTTTCTTTCATTGCTCCTATCTGTGAAGAAATTTTGTTCAGAGGCTTTATTCTTAGTCGTTTTACATATAAATTCGGAATAAAAAAAGCAGTTATATTCTCTTCGATCTGCTTCGGTGTTTTACATCTAAACAATGTATTTGGAACTACAATATTTGGGATTATTTCTTGTTTAATGTACTTGAAAACTAAAAGTTTATTCCCTTCTATAATAGCTCACATGGTTAATAATATAATTGTAGCTTCAAGAGATATCTTTTCTGCTTTAAAGTCTACAACTACAAGCACACCTTCAGCACAACCTGAATTAACTATCATTCTTTTAATGTCTGTTGTGCTAATATCAATTGGTTTAATGTGGATTATTCCTTTTATTAGAAGACATTCTGAACTATTAAGATATGATAGTTTACCGCCTGTAAAGTACACCACAACCTAATTAAATTTGTTATGGTGTATAAAAAATAGTAATAGAAGTTTTTGAGTAGTAAACGTAATCATTTGTAGTACAGAAAAGGATAGATAAGGCTAAAATGCCTTTATCTATCCTTTTCTATCATATATTATGTGAAGGATTTTTTTGTTCTGGGGGTGCTATAAAATTTTAGCTTGATGGCGATGTGGCGCTACCCCTATTTGGTGATGCGAGTACTATTAATGATTGATCTAATTTTTTTGAGAAGTTAGATAAAATTAAAAGATAGACCTACTGCATTATTTACTGGAAAAGATTACGGATATGGAGTGAAGATGACCTAATTGGCATCTTCACTCCATATCCAGCAATAAATCTCATAGTATGCTAATATTTAGATATTGATATTAGGAGGATTTAGATGATGAAGAAATCAGTATTAGCAGTTGGTTTATCGGTTGTAATGTTAGCAGCTTGCGGCGAAAAAGAAATAGTTCAAAAGGAGCAACCAAAAACACAACAAACAACGGCGAAAACAGAACAACCAAAAGATGAGCAGACACGAATGGTGAAAAGTGTTGAACGTAGAACCAATGAGATTATAGAATATTTCGGTGGTATTGTAACAGCGGTTGAATTAAATAAAGAAAGTAACTTGTATGTCTTATATGTTTTCGTTGATAAAACAGCATTGTCAAATGCTGACGAAGGCCTACGGAAAAATTTTGGCTATAGAACAAGAACAAAGTTAAAAGACGCCGTTGCGCAGAGTGGCTTGCAAGAATACGACAAAACAACCATAAGATACTTCACATCAGATGGTAAAACAGAAATCGAATTTTAATAAGCACTCACGGGAGTGCTTATTATTTTCACTTGTTATTTCAAGGGACGAAAGATTGTTCCGAACTTTTGACAATTAACCAAGGTACGTAAAATTATTACGCTCTTTTCTTTCAATGCATCTTAACTTTGATTCTTTCTCATTATTATAAAAGCTACCATTCTAGCAAGAATAGAACTAGTTTATGGATCAATTATTACAGTTAAAAAATCGTTCAAAAGCGTACTCCCTTTGAATCCCCCCCACTTTCACTTCATTTAAAAATGAGGGATTCCTAAGTAAAGATTCTTTCAAACTCTAATTTATTTGACTATCCCCGCATCCCTTACGGTTTGAAGCCTTATCGCTTCATTCTTTAAAATAAAAAATTGTGAAATTTTATAGCATTATGTAAGACATTTGATATCAAATATACTATATTCACTATGAAATTAGTTTATTTATAGGATTTCTATTGATAAACAAGGTACTAAATTGACTCTTAAGAAGTCATTACCATTTCATTTGTCGAAAAATTGAAAAAATATGTGTAGATAGATATCATCTTAAATACATATATAATTAATTTTAATTCTCTGACATAATTCCACATAATTCTTAAACCAGTTTTTTGTGCATTATTAAATACAATATTACACAATGTCAGTCTTTAAAAGATTATATATCAAAACTTTAAGAGAGGAAGATAAACTATGAAGATGAAAAGAAAAATCATGATGACAACAGCACTTGCAGCTACGTTAGCTACAGGTGCACTACCTTCTACATCAGTGTTTGCTGCAGAAAAAGAGGCTCCTATCCAACAAAAAGAGGCACAAATGAGTATTCAACCATTAGCACAAAATAATTTAGAAACAGCTGTTAATGCTGCCTTAAATGGTCCAGAAGTCAAAAAAATAAAAGTATTTGAGCATGAATTTAATGTAAAAGAAATAGAGGTAGTAAATCTAGGTGGAGGAAAAAAATATGTTAAAGGACAAATTTCTCATCATTTAAGTTTCCGTCCAGATGATCAATTTTATTATGAGTTTACTGTGCAAGATGGAAAAGTAGTAGATAAGCCTGTATTTAATATTGATAGAGGTGGTTGGACACCATTTGCTGCTCCACTTTTATCAATTCTTGCTGCGTATAATGGAATTCCAGTTAATCCAAATGATTTAAATGCACTTGGTCAGCAGCTTGGGAAAGTTATAGATGGAAGCTGGGAACATGCAGCTCAATCTATCGCAACTGTAGTTAGTCTAAGTTTTAATGAATAGAATCTTTTAATTTTTATTAGCATTGTAGGGACCACTTTTCCTGAATAGCCTTGTTTTAAGAAATTCCTGAAACAGCTATAAATAGATTTTTACCGCTCACTCACATTATCTTAATTTGTTAACCACCTTATCATTCATAATATGTCACAAAATAGAAGTCTTTTTAAGGCTTCTGTTTTGTTTGTATACAATACAGCAAAAAGCTTATTTTTTACCTATCTATGCTTCCATTCTTTAAAAATCCGTTTGGCTATTAGATATAAATTATTACAATAAACTAATACTATCTCAAGTTAGCTTACTACCCCTTTTTCAATTACAAAAATTCATTACATTAGGAATAGAAAACAATAAATATAGTAAAAAACCATCTTATTATAGCTATTGTTTAAAGGTTAGGAGAGATAAAATGAACAAAATAAAAAATTTCTTTAAAGTTAGCATCCTCACTTGTTTTACACTAGCAAGTTTAAGTACACCATCTACAATTTTAGCTGATAGTCATCCAGGTTATTCCTATGAATCCAATATAGGTTATCAAAATCCATCGTGGATGTCAGAAGTTGCAGATTCAACAAAATTAAGTGAAATATCTATTCCAGGCACTCATGGTACAATGGCTTTACATGGAGCAAGTTTTCTTGATGAAAATTTGACAAGAAATCAAACTATGAGTCTACCCCAACAATTAAATTCTGGAATTCGATATGTAGATATGCGCGTTAAACGTGTAAAAGATTCTTTTGCAATGTACCATGGTATTGTCAATCAAAAAGCAGTATTTGAAGATGTATTAAAAGAAGCAATTCAATTTTTGAAAGATTATCCGACAGAAACAATTTTAATGCGCTTAAAAGAAGAAACTACCCCCGAAAGTGGATTCCTATCATTTGAGGAGATATTTTTAAAATATAAAAACGATAATGCTTCCTATTTTTGGGATCCTAATTCCGTACCAACTATAGACAGAAACAACCCTACTTTAGGAGATATCCGGGGAAAAATTGTAATCTTACAAAACTTTACATCCTCTCAATTGTACGGTATTGATTACGATGGATTGAATATTCAAGATAAATTTGAAATTGGAAGCGGACCAGACGAAATATATGAAAAATGGAATGCGATAAAAAATCATTTGCAAAGTGCAAATACTAACTATAATAATGGAAAAATATATCTTAATCATTTTAGTGGTACGGGTGGTGCAGCCGCATTTTTAAATAATGTATATCCTTGGTTTGTTGCAAGCGGAAAAGAGAATAGAAATACTGATAGTAACCCTAAGTTGATTCAAACGAATTCGACTCATGCTTGGAGTGATTTCCCTCGCGATAGAAATGGGCAAGTATATTATGGTGGGATGAATACACTTGGGACTGAACTCTTACAACAAGGTGGAATTAGACATTCTGGTATTATCGCAGCTGATTTTCCTGGGCCAGGTTTAATTGATAGTATCATTAAATTAAATGGTGTACATTCAAATGAAAAAGAGATATTAATTTCGCAAATTTCATCCGAATCTAGTCCTTTATCCGGACAAAAAAATCGATCCAGTCAAAACTTTAAAATTGATAGTTTACCTGCAGGTACCAAAGAATTAAAATGGGTTATTGAGCCTTCAGAAATAGATCATCCTTCTACTATCTCTTTCAATGTAATGATTGATGTTTCCCTAGGTACCGATTCTATTCGTTGGAAAAATATTTCACATGGATCTAGGACTGAAGCTTACACAAATACAAAATATTATATCGCAAGTCCAATTGGTGCCACTAACAAATTCACTGTGAAAATATACGCGATTACAAATTAGAAAATAAAGAATCCCAATGGAATACCATTGGGATTCTTTTTCGATTTCATTTCGTCAACATTAGATGGAGATTAAATTTATTTGCAAATCATTTAAACCATTCGAGAATTTATATTTTGAACGACCGTTTATTTTCAAAGAAAAATCCAAAAATGTTAACTACATTTGCCCACTTATCATTTATTCAAAACTGGCTTCCAAAGCGATAGGGCAAAAATCCAATTTGTGTCACCATTGCCTTGATAATCTTGAACTGCTTCATACACTTTTCCCTCATGTACTACTCTATCACCTTTTGTATATGCTTTTCTTGCATCCCATTTTTCATATGTGGAATCCTCTGACTTTGTTACTACATTTAATACATCACTTCTACTAGATTCATTTCCAGCTAAATCAACCGCCGTCACTACATATTTATACGATGTATTAGCCTTTAATTCTTTATCCATAAAGGATGTATTAGCCGTTGTCCCAATTTTATTCATAACTCCAAAGCTTTCTCTATATACAATATAATGGTCTACACCTACATTATCTTCAGACGGACTCCACATCAAATCAACAGTGGTCGCTGTTGTACTCATACTATGTAATCCTTTCGGTTGGGTCGGAGCTTCTATATCTGGGATTTCATTTGTTGTCTTAACCTTTAGTTCTTCACTTTCTTTTGATATGTTTCCAGCAGAGTCTAACGCCTTTATTGTATAGGTATATTCCGTATTTGCTTTTAGTTTTTTATCTATAAATGTTGTACCTGGTACCGTATCAATTACTTCCCCATTGCGTAACACTTGATATTCCTTTACACCTATATTATCCGTAGAAGCCTTCCATGTTAGTGCAACACTATTGGCAGTAACTTTAGACGCATTTAATTCAGTTGGTTGACTTGGAGCTACTGTATCGGGAGTTTCATTATTTACTAGATTTACATCAATTACATTATAAAACGCATTTGACGTATCTGCTACATCCCATACAGCTAAAATAACATGATAACCATTGCGATCAGTTGGTACATTAATTGTATGTGTTAAATTATTTGATGCGGCAGAACCATCATGTTTCACAGTTCCAATTGGTTCTAATTCAGCACGTGTTAATGGTTTATTAGGATCCCATCCCTTTTTTGTAATGTAATAATGCCATTTACTTGTAGGATGTGCAGCTGTATATTTCCATGTAAAGGTATTTGCTCCACCTTTAATCGTATTTTTGAACCAGCGATTTGATGTTTGTTGGTCAAGAATTCCTCCAAACAGTCCTCCTGCCGAAGCGATTTTTCCATCAATCGGTCCCCCATCTGGGAATCCTTTAGGTGCTTCTAGGCTTTGAGGTTCGTACATTATATTTCCACAATTTAAATTCAACGCTCCATAATTCTGACTACATAAAGCAGCACGACTGCTTGGCTTTTCAACAAATCCATGTGCATAAGCACTTTGAGGAATCATAGTAATAGCCGTCACCCCTGCGGCTAAAACACAAGCACCAATTCCTTTTTTACTTTTTCTTAATCTTTCAAATTTAGATGTAAATTTCAAATTCATTCTTGTCCCCCCAATATATTATTGCTATCGCTAATATAATAGCAATATAGAGATAAACGAACAAATTACTAATAAATATACTAATATCTCTCATACATTGGTACGTTTATTATTATTTTTAATCTCATATAAAAATAAAATAAATACAATAAGTCTATTTTGTAACATTATGTATTAATAGAGCAATGAAAACCCCTCTTATTTTCACAAAAAATTCAAATGTTAATTTAAAGAATTATATTTAACCTTATGTAAAAAAATACAGTTTTAAAGTAAAAAAGTCTGGAAGGAACTGATAATATCAGTTTCTTCCAGACTTCACATTCCCATTATATAACTTGCAAATAAGTCATTTCTAAAGCTAAATTCACGCATATTTTCTAAATCTTAAAAAATACAATAAATAACCTACTTATATTCACATGGTGAATACACACAAATCCTTTAATCTTAGACATTTACTCCTATAACCACATAACTACTGTAATTTATATATTGATTTACTTCAGAATGTTCAAACTCATATAATAAAATTACCAGGCAAAATGAACTACTCACCACTTAGCAAAACATAAAGTGGGGGCTTCTCAGTTACACGACGAAATTAACCTTTCGTTTCCCTGATCGTTTTGTCCAACTTAACTTTATAGTCCTTTTTAATAGTCATCTCCTACCCTATTAATCCTTATTTTAAACAAATCATCAAGAGAGTGATTATGTAAGATAAGAAAAGAGAATTATAAATCCAATTTTAACCATAAATTTCTACCAATTTATTATATTATTTTTACCTAATAAGGTACAGAAACAAAAGGGAAAACTTCAGTATGTTTGAGGTTTTCACTAACGTTTTTAGGGTGAAACGTTTAAAGGGTACATTACTGAATTTTTATTACATGTTCCTGTACCTAGTATTTAAATTAACTTATGTCAAAATATTTTACAATACCAGTATGAAACGTTACATATTTCTATATTTAATGATACATTTCATCAACTTACTCCCCTAATATTTATGCTAAATATAGAAAATTAAGCTCGTTTAGATTTAATTTTAGAATTCTCATAATAGCAAATGAATAGATTAGGCACATAACTGTCACAAATTAATGACTTATCTATTTTTTCATCCATGAAAACTTTATTACCACTTCAATATTTACACTTAAACTAAAACACATCTATACTCACACTTAATTAATAATCTTTCAAATGAGTCGATTCTTTTATGTTTTTTATTTTTTTATTGTACATTTGTACATTTGATGTTAGGATTATGCCTATTAAAATTGAATCCTAACGATTCTTCTTTATAATTCCTATATTTTTATTTTCAAATGAAAATACAGATTCTAAAACACGATCAAAATCAAAACAAAAATGTCGTTATTTCACAATGATGTCATGAAATACCTTTAGAATGGAAAGATGTATGCAACAACGTGTTAAGGGGTTACAGGGGGAACAAAAATGAGAGACTTTTTTGATGATAAGTATAAAAATATTGAATTAAAAAGGAGGTTAATCAATTTAATAAGTGAAATTAGCGAGTTCAAAGGAAAATTAGCTGCTTATCAGGAACAAAACCCTGAAATATTTAATAGTTTAGAAAAAACTATACCGTTACATTACATAAAAAATTTCACTACTATTTATGAGGATATAAAAGTTCCTCATAAAAGATTAAAAGAACTTATTTTAGATGATATAGTACCTCAGAACATTTCGGAAGATGCTATTTTTTGTTATTATCAAACACTTTCTTTTGTACATAAAAACTCCTGTACTTTATCAATTAATCCAGCAACTATACAGGAATTACATTTTCAACTAATACATTACATTACCTCTGACAGTGCCAATTGGCGTGAAAAACCTTTTATTATTCCAGGTATTCCCGAGCATGGAATGCACTTGAATAGTTACCGCATTCTTCCACATAAACTTATCCCACAGTTTATGGAGCAATTATGTGATCAATACAACTCATTAAATACTAGTAAGGGGCTACATTCGCTTTTATTAATAGCTCGTTTTATATTAAATTTTTATTGCATAGTCCCTTTCAATCAGGGTAATGGCAGGCTAGCATTTATGTTAATGCAGTTGCTGCTAATTAAGAGTGGACATACATTTGTAAAATACGTATGTTTGGATAAATATATTAAGAAAAATGAATCAGAATATTACAATTCGATTTATAAATCTTCGGTAAATTGGTACTGCGAGGAACATAATAGTAGCTTTTGGTTAAAAACGTTTTTAACTATTATATTAGAGGCTTACAAAGATCTGCATAACACCGTTCTAGATTCTATATGTAAACATACTAAAGTTGAAAGAATTCAGGATTTTATACTTAAACAAAAACAACCCTTTACTAAGGAAAGTATTCGTAACAGATATCCAGACATTGCAGAGAGCACAATTAGTAAGGCTTTAAATTCCTTGCAATTATTTGGCCAGATTAGGTTAGTTACAAAAGGAAGGAACGCAAAGTGGACTAAAGTTTGATCATATTTTTAAAACTCTTACAGCTCAAAAATTCAATTATAACGTTAGCAATCGTTCCCATGATTTTGGGCTTAAGTTCATTGAATTACATTCTAATTTTAAGCTATTATTACTACTTTAATTAATTCTAATTCCTAAACAACATTTTATAGGAAAAGGTACGTTTCCCTCCACCTTTTCCTATAAAAATATTAGATATTAACACATAAAAACTGTCGAAAAAAGTCGTAATTTAATATTTTTTCTTTATTTTCTGGTTGTAAACGTTTCATTTTCATGTTACCATCTTAATCAAACAATAGATGGTAACAAAACTGAAAGTATTTCTTTCCCTTAGAAACATATAAACGTACGGTAATATCAAGAAAATAAGGCCAAAGAAATATTTGATACCTACCATAATAACCAATAAGAATTTTGCGCACCAATATTTCTGTTAATTCAGAAAAACATTTTGTCCCTAAACAAAATTTATTAGCGCGCAAAATTCAATTACACTAGAACACCCAAATAAATGTAATTTCCTTTTTTATCGAGCATTAAGATATGAAAAAAGTTCTTCCTAAAAAATTCAACTGATTAACTTAAAGACATCTATATTATTACCTTAATTGCCATCTATTGTTGAGAACATATTTATCAACTATGAAAAAGAGCCCATCAAGGGTTCTTTTTTATTATAATCATTCAAATTTCAATGCTAACTTGATACTTAGATTTGCGCACAAATCACCTCTACTTTTATGCTCTCAATTTTTAATTTTTATTCCCAATTTGTTTAAATTTGTGAATAAAATCCCACCAAATAAAAATAATAAATACAACTAATCGTTACATATTAAAGAGGTGTCAATATTGTCCTTAAATGAAGAGACCATAGAAACTAAAACAAATAATACCATTGAAAAAATCCAAACAAGTAACTTAAAAGAACTTAAAAATACTTTAGATAATATCTTTGATATTAGTGCCGATTTAATTGAACACCCTTTGCAATTAAAAACTCACACGAATATTTTACTATATTATTTTGAAGGCCTTACAGATGGTGTCGCTTTAAAAGGAAATGTTGTTACCCCATTATTACAAAAGGTAAGTGAAGACAGTCAAATATTTAATTCTAATATTATTGCTACTCATACGAAAATAGTATATACATGGAATGAAATTAAAGAAGGATTACTTGAAGGTCAATGTGTTCTATTTATGGAAGGAGAAAAGCGCTCACTTCTAATAAATACAAAAGGCTGGGCAGAAAGAGCAATTCAAGAACCGATTTCAGAAGTTACTATTAAAGGATCCCATGATGGATTTATTGAAAATGCCACAAAAAATATAGGCTTAATTCGTCGATATCTCCCTTCTACAGAGTTAAAAATCAAAAAGCTGACGATTGGAGAACGAGCCACTTCTTTAGTCTATTTAATCTACTTAGGTGATGTTGCGAGCGCAGATGTAGTCCAAGAAGTAGAAAACAGAATCTGTAGAATTAAAACAGATGCTGTATTAAGCATTGGTGAACTATCCAATTTTACAAAGGATCAAAATTGGTCTCCTTTTCCACAGGCTTATTTAAGCGAACGCCCAGATGCCATTTCAAATCATATACTTGATGGAAAAGTAGCAGTGTTAATGGATAGATCTCCTGGCGCAATGATTGTTCCAATGAATTTGATTGGATTCTTTCAAACTCCAGATGATTATAATATTCATTGGCTCGTTGCATCATTTTTTCGTTTATTACGATTTGCAGGATTTATTATAGCTATTTTTTTACCAGCATTTTATATTGCTATAGTCTCTTTTCACTTTGAAATCATTCCTATAGATTTATACACTTCTATTGCAACATCAAGAGTCAAAGTCCCATTCTCTCCCTTATTGGAAGCTTTTATAATGGAAATCACACTAGAAATGCTACGTGAAGCTGGTATTCGCTTACCGCAACCAATTGGACAAACCATTGGAATTGTTGGAGGGATTGTAATTGGACAGGCGGCTGTTCAAGCGGGGCTTGTTAGTAACGTTATGGTTATTATCGTATCTATTACAGCCATTGCTTCATTTATTGTTTCTAATTATGATTTATCGAGTTCTATACGCCTTATTCGTTTTCCAATGATGTTATTAGCTTACTTTTATGGGATTGTAGGTATTGTTAGTGGATTAATGCTCTTATTTGCTCATTTTGTTTCACTAACATCTTATGGTTCACCATACGGATTGCCAATCGCACCATTTCGTCTCCAAGAGTTAAAAGACTCTTTTGTAAGATTTCCTATTTCTATGCTTACCAGCCGCTCGAGTACAGGACAGCCGAAACAAAGAAAGAAAAAAGAAGGTGGTTCACATGGGGAATCTTAAGTTCCAAAAAGTAACTTTATTCGAATTCATTATTTTCATTCATTCGCTGCAACTTGCATCTGGTATGTTAATTATGCCAAGCCCACTTGCTACTACGGCAGGGACAGATGGCTGGATTTCGATCATTCTTGGATGGATAACTACTTCTATAATCGGTGTATTTATTATATTAATGTTACAAAAAAATCCTAACAAAAATTTCTCGCAAATCTTAAAAATATACTTTGGTAAATGGATAGGGACAATTCTTTTTCTTTTATATGCCTTTTATCTATTTTTGGCTGGCTTTAATACTTTATTAAAAGCAACTGATATTGTAAAAGTGTGGATATTCCCTTCCACTCCTGCTTATCAAATCACCATATTATTACTATTACCTTTTATTATTTTAGCTCTGAGTGGGTTAAGGGCTCTTACTAGTTATTCTATGCTTGTTTTCTTCTTCACTACTTGGATGCCACTATTTCTTCTTTTTTCACTAAAGAGTAACTACAACCCTTTACACCTACTACCTATTTTTAAAGAGGGGTTATACCCTATTTTAAAGGCAACAAAAGAAACTATTACTCCTTATGCTGGCTTAGAAATTGCATATTATATATATCCGTTCTTACAAAAAAAACAAAAGGCCATAAAAGGACTACTAATAGCTAATACTGTAACCATGGTTTTCTATCTATATGTGACTATTCTTTCTTATATATACTTTAGTCCCGAGGGGATAAAAGACGTAATTTGGCCCGTTTTTCATTTGTTAAAAGGGGTTCGTTTTTCTTTCATGGAACGATTAGAAATTATTTATATCGCTTACTATTTAATTGTATTCTCCACTACTTTATATCCGTATTTATTTTTCAGTTTTAAATCTATGACCATATCCCTTCAAAAAAACGCCCGAAATTGGGCGCTGCTTGCTTTTATGTTATTTATAGTTGGCCTATTTATTTTCGTAAATCCCGATGTAGATCAATATTTGTTTATATATTCTCTTATGGATATCTTAAATGTCATTTTCTTTATTCTATTACCAATCTTATTTTTCGCTTACAGTATTCTTTTTACTTGGATTACTAGGAGGAAACAACTTTGATTCGAAAATGGATATGGATTGTAATTTGTTGTGTATATATAATTGGTTGTAGTCAGAGAATTCCTCTTGAAAAGGTTTCATTAATCCTGTTAATTGGCCTGGATAGAACCTCTAATGGAGACATAAAAGTTGGAACAAGTATACCACTCTTTCATCATAAACAGCCAAAAAGTACTATAGAACATTGGACACAAGCATCAACTGTATATACTGGATTCAGTAAGATAGATACGAAGTTAACGGGCTATCTGACAGCTTCCAAAGCTGAAATCATTTTAATTGGAAAAAAATTAGCGCAAGAAACAAATTGGTTGCAGGAACTTGATTCTTCTTACCGTGATCCTTACGCTACCATTAATGCTAAAGTAGTACTTGTAGATGGACCTGCAGAAGAAATTTTTAAAATTCACAAGCCTAGTAAACCATCACTTTCATCTTATATAAATGGTGTAATCGAATCCTCAATTCAAAATAACCAATCCGTCTCTTCTACAATTCAACAATTAATGAGAGAACAAAATGAAGAAGGAATGACGCAAACTGTTCCAATTATCAAAAAAACAAAGAATGAAATCGACACAGTAGGAATTGCATTTTTAAATCGCCGAGGGAAATATTTAACTCATATCCCTAAAAAAAATGTTAAATTTTTCAATATTATAAATAAGCCAAAAAGTAACGGCCGAATGATACTACACCTTGCGCTTCCTCCTAAAAAATTTAACAAAAAAACAAACACTTCTATCTTCATACAGAATGCGACAAGGAAGGTAGATGTTACTTTTCAAAACGGAAAGTTTATATTTAATCTCGATATCAATGCCAATGTAGCTTTAATAGAAAAAACCAATCCGAATTTAATGAAGGGGCACTATGATAATAAAAAAAATATAGATAATTTAAAAAGTGCTATTGAAAAAGAAATTAATAATAATTTACAAAATATATTAAATCAAATACAGCAGAATAAAATTGATCCAATTGGATTATCCCTATACGCTAGAGCCTTTCAATATAAAGAGTGGAAAAAAGTAAAAGGAGATTGGTTACAATCGTTAGCAGAGGCTAAAATAAATGTAAAAACACACGTCAAAATAAAAGATACTGGGACCATTAGAAATTAGTCTAGTATTTAATAGCATTTCTTACTGGAATTTTCCATCTTCAATAATTATTATGTAAAAGATGCTAATTCAAAGAAAAATCTACTGGTTAAATACTAACCAATAGATTTTTCTTTTTTATCTAAGGATTTTTTAAAAGGATTAAAATTTTACTGAAGTAAACAAGGACAGGTTTCTAATTTAGGTTGCTGAAGAATATATAACCCTCGTGTAATCTCCCTACCACTTTCATTCCAATGGCAACTCCATGATATAACATCAAAGATTAAATTCCTTACCTTAGGCATTTTGATTTTTTAAGTTTGTATGATTGGCTTTATCTACTTTGATATATAGGTCCACATCAATATATTATTGCATCATATACTGAAGAGATAATTTAAATTATTCTCTAAAAAGGATGATGAGGATGAACCTAGAGGATATACAAAAATCCTATGGCCTAATTGTAAGTTTAGGAGGATTGTGCCAAGTTACTAACCAAATCAAAAGGCACCATTTAAGAACATTTTCTGGACCTTTAGATTGGTTTTATTATCCATCACTTTCAGATGTAAACAGATTACTTCAAAATCGATTTGAAAAATTATTGTATTCCATTTAGCTGCACAACCGCTAGTTAAGTATTCATATGAATATCCTAGAGAAACATACGAGGTAAACGTTCTAGGAACTATGAATGTACTAGAGGCAATTCGATTACATGAATCAGCTAAAATAGGAATTATGGTGACAAGTGCTATGAAAATAAAGAATGGCCTTGGGGTTATCGTGAAATTGATCCTATGGGCGGTCATGACATATATAGTTCAAGTAAAGGATGCTGTGAGCTTTTAATTTCTTCCTATCGAAATTCTTATTTTTCAGAAGAAAAATTTTCTCACCACAAGAAAATAATTGCAAGCGTTCGAGCTGGTAATGTAATTGGTGGTGGTGATTGGTCAATAGATAGGATTATTCCTGATTGTATACGAGCATTAGAATCGAATAAATAGATTATTATTAGAAATCCTACTGCTATTAGACCCTGGCAACATGTATTAGAACCCTTAAGCGGTTATTTACTCCTCACAGAAAAAATTATTAATAATGATATTATTTTTTCAGGTGCATGGAATTTCGGACCATCCCTAGACAATATTGTTCCAGTAGAAAAATTAGTGACGAGTTTACTAGATATTTTGGGTTGCGGGGATTGGACAACAGAAAATATGGGTCCAATGAATTTCCATGAAGCAAATTTACTAAACCTTGACGTTAGTAAAGCAAAATTCAAGCTTAATTGGCAACCGAGGTGGTCCCTACAACAGACTTTAGAAAATACAATAGAATGGTATAAACATTATAATTCTTACACCAGTACAGAGATGCTAAATTTATGTGTTAACCAAATCAAACAATATTCCGCACTTTAAACTACCCCCCTTACTCATACTCACTGCTTGTTTCTTAAGGAGGGAGTCTTCTTAGCTAAAGAGACATTAACTTTTATAGTCTAAATTGTGAACCTATTATACCTAGAATCCTGTGACTGCCCATTAACAAAGATTATATTTCTTCGGTTATTTCAAATTACTCATAGACATTATACTTAAGAACCAAGGAATCACATATTGTGCTAGTGATTCCTTGGTTCAGAGAGAATAATGTCTTACTTTAACGACAATACAGTATATGAACTTATTCATTTATTTGTTCTAGTTATGAAAAAAACTTTTTCCTATCAAAAAAGCTTATTTCAAAGAAAAACTTCCTATCTTCTTCAACTTATCCTATTAGAAAAGCAAACAAAGTGAAAATCTCGATAATTATACTAAGCTTTAACAATTTTATAACTATACCTTTCTGGTATATACTCCCCCAAAGTTCTTACTTATATATTGAGTCTCTCATTTACTTTCACCAATGGGGATAATTTCATGAACTATTTATTCTACAGACAAATAACTTTTAGAACGTTTAAAGGAGATTTTCCCTTTTATGCGCCTTTTCCACTACCTTTCTTTAATTTGTCTTAATCACAGCGAGAACAAATCCTTAAAATAGTACATCTTCAGCATAAATTCACATAATTTTCAAACACAAAAATTCTAAATGCTAAAACTCGTTATATAATGAAAGCAAGCCATAAGTAAGATAGTTTCCCTGTTACGAGTAATGAGATTGTTTCACATTTTTACATTATCTAAAAAAACTTGTAGGAATTTCTACAAGTTTTTTTCTTTCTTTATTCTCTTCTTATTTACATACGCAAAGTTTATACATTTGTGTTAAATTCTAAGTACATTCGACATAAATTGATTGTTTTTTATGAATTTTATTGAAAAACATTGTAAAATACCTCCATTTTTTCTTCTATTTTGCTATGATAGTTACAATTATATAGGATTAAGATATTTCTATAGGATGGGGGCGTATATAGTGAGTGTTTCAGTAAAGGGAAATGAGCAATTAACCTCTCTATTGAACGACTGGTATCGATCTATGCTATCTCAACAAGTTATAAAAGCTACTAATCTAAAAAAGAAGATTGATGAAAAAATTAATAAGTTAAGCATTGAGCCAAATCAAGAACGTCAGGATCAAAATTTGTTACTTTATTACTCACTACTTGAATTTCGTTACACGGTCTTAACAGATAGCCTCGGTATTCAACAAAATAGTTTTGATGCTATTAGTGATTATGATATGCCTACAGACCATTTTCTACGCTTCTATTATCACTTTTTTAAATCCATTCATTCCACTTTTATATCAAGTTTTACTGAGGCAGAGGAACATTATAAACTGGCAGAAAAGATATTAGTAAACATTCCAGATGAAATTGAACACGCTGAATTCTACTATAGAATTGCTACTTTTTATCACCATACCTATAACATGCTCGCTTCTATCGAATACGCAAATAAATCAAGGGCAATCTTTTCGAAGTATGAAGGTTATGAAGTAAAAACAGCCTTTTGTAATAGTTTGCTAGGTGGTTGCTGTATCTATTTAAAGCAGTACGAACAAGCAGAAGAATATCTACATTGTGCAATTGAATTACTACAGAATAATAAGGAAGAAGATTCTTTGTTATACGTAAAAAGTACTATGGGGTGGCTGTATTCTGATCAAAGTATGTCTACGTTAGCTATTCGTCACCTTTCAGAAGTAACAGAAAAAATCCCTACACACTTCAAGGCTATCTTCCTACAAGCTAAGGAACATTATAAATTAGGAGAACAATCAGCAGCTAGCAAACTCATTGATAAGGGATTACAGATTTGCAGAGGAATTCATAATGAAGAATACACACACCACTTCTCTATTTTAAAAAGATTAAATGAAAATATTCCACTTGAAGAATTAGAAAAAATCATTCAAGAAGGAATCTTATACTTTGAGGAAGAAGAATTATGGGAATATGTTGTCGAATACGCCGAATTATTTGCCACAAAATGTAGACAATTAGAGAACCACCAAAAGGTAAGTGACTATTTCCATATTTGTTACCAAGCAAGACGAAAATCAATCGAAAAAGGAGTGTTGAAATAATGAAAAAAATCAGCCTATTATTATCGGGTATTGCTTTTATTGGGGTTCTAACGGTGGGAATTTCTCAATTTTCTAAAGCGGATCAGTTTGCTACCCATGGACATTACCCCGCTCCCACATATAGTGTTGGCGATCATGGTGGTGCACCACAACAAACTTAATGTAAGTGTATGTAAAGCCCCTCCGAATGGAGGGGCTTTACATATCAAAATTTATCTCTCACGTATCAACCTGTACAAGCTTAAGGAAGGCGAATCTTTTAGGAAAATCTGTTAAATAATAATGGAAACACTCTAGCTATTATAACTACCGACTCTACATATGCAATATTACATGTGAATAGCCTTAAATATTTTGTTATACTATTCATGTGGATTTTTCATCCGAAAATCCTTTTAAACGCATATTTATGTATATGCCACCCTAATTGATGAAAGTGAGAAGAATGTTTATCATTTTTCTCACTTTTTTATATTTAAATCTTAATAATTCACACATGTGAATAATACTATAAAAATAAACTTAAAAGAGAATCTAACTTCCAAGTTTAATCTTTGAAATCATTTATTTTCTAAAAAAATTCCCACATCTTTATCAACTCATTTTAGAATATTTAAACAATAATTTTATATACACTCTCTGCATAAATTATTCATTTTCTTTTATATAAGACCTACTTTTTTACTTCTGATAAATTATTAAACATTGGATTATTATACACAACCCCAAAAAACATGAGGTATTTTGTAGAATTTTGTCTATTAATATGTATGTACACCCTTTGGTAGTGGATATAGACTGTGAGGTGTAAGGAGATACCTTACAAAATAATGAAAAGGAGATCATAAAATGATTAGATTAACGCAATTCTCAAAGTTAGCATTTGCAACATTAATTGCTGGAAGTGGTTTAAGCGTCCTTGTGCCTTCACACAGTGTACAGGCTGACACCTTAGATCATAATTACCAAGACACTGTAAGATTCATACCACCTTCTAGTGCTAGGCAAACATTGGAACAAAAAAACACTATTGTTCCAGAATCAAAAGTTATTAAAAATCATTATGTAAAGTACTCTAAAGCACATTTCCAAACTAAAGAAAGTATACCAAAAGAGATTTATTATTCTTCAGAAGGCTTTAAGGGCTATATACAAGCAAGTACCGTTTGGGATATGGGAGATCATTTCGCAACACTATATTCCGGAACCGTTATTCGATGTTAGACTTTTAATCCCTTCTCTCCCAATGCTTATAATAATCAATAGCTCACTGCTAACACTGTAATATCTATTGTTCAAAAAATAAACCACAAAATCTTTCGATTTCATGGTTTATCAAATATAAAGATAATGCTAAACGAATACTCAAACATTACCTTCCCCAAAGTTAATTATAGAGTATTTCCCCAAAAAAGACACTCTTGTAGTGTCTTTTTTATAATATTTTAATTTACTCTCATCTTACTTTTGTTAAACTCGGATATGTAATAATGCATATTATTTTGATTATATATTATGATATAATCTCATTGTGAGCTGATACATAATTTCTTTAGATTGGAAAACTAAAACCTCATTTACCCAATTTTGGGGCGCCTTATGGCGTCTTTTTTTATGCTCTTGAAGTAAAAAACAGGATCGTAATATCATTGTTCAAAAAAATTGTATACTTTAGCCTACTAACCCTTATTTTTTGCAGCTATTTATTTGTTTCAACATAATAATTTTTCATCTCGTATATGCAATAGACAATGATAGCTAAACTCCAACTGACACCATAGTAATCATGTGTGTAGAAGTCATAACCTGCCTTAATACCTTTTTCCATTACAACTAACGTAAATCCTAACGCCACCCACTTGTTAATTTTCATCTTAATATACGTTATCGCTATAATTATTAAAAATAAAATATTTGTAAGGTAGTTTATCATTAGCTCATACTTTTGAATGTATAATGCCATTATACAAGCAGTGATATTAGTCGCAATACCAAAGGCAACCACAGCTCCCCAAATCCTGTCCGAAATTCCCACTCCCGATTCAGTCCCTTCCCTAATAACATTCTTTTCCTTAATTCGTTCCTACACCCTATTCAAGATATGCTGTATTATCCTTGTCTGATGAATATCTAATTATCTTTTCATATAGAGCAAACAAAATTTCTACTCATAATTTTTTCTTTATTAGACAAACTAGGTTTAAGCCGTTTGAACTAGCGGCTTCACTCTTCTGGTAATGAGGTAGCCAATATATAGTAATTGACTAACTCATTCAGTCCATTGGCACTGGCAGACGACAAAATTGTTGTCTGCCATTTTCATGTATACTTTTTCCAAATTCATTCCAAACCATATGTTTACCGTACTGATTTTGAAAAGAATGAAATTTAATTTTTAAATAAGTAATAAAGATACGGCTCAGTCCACCTTCGGTATAGGACTTTTTCTTTTTACATATACTATTTTTGAGCCTTTTTACCAATACGTGTTCTATTGGTGTCTTGAATTCCTCCTAAAAGGGGCGGCAGATACGACTGCATGCCCTTTTTATTTATATTGTTGTTCTATATCCAATACAGCAATTGAAAACTAAAGATGCACTATTACATATTTTTTTCAGTCCAGATTATGTTAAAATTTCTTATGTTGTTTATTTCATAGTCGAATTATGGTTTCGTATCTAATTCAACAATATGTGAGCTGTATACAAAAAGAAAAGACACCCAAAAGGTGTCTTTTCTTCTTTTAATCTAAAAAACATTTTTCTTTTTCAGGAAGATTAATTATCTCACTAACCTAAACCTCTAATTCAATGACCTTTTGATCACGGCGCTCAAAAGGTTTCATCTATATTAACATGTAAATAGTTCACTTCCTAATCATATTTCCACCACTATATTTGATTTCTCAAAGATTTTCTGTCTTGTTCTTAATTTTGTCAAAATCCTCATATAGCTACACAAAATATATATGCTATTATGTTTTTAAGAAACTATGCGTTCCCTTAACCCTGTATCCGACCCTGTATTTTTTTACAGGGTCTTTGTTTATTTTATTTACTTTCATTAGCTTATAAGAGTTAATACACACCCCATTTCAATTAAAATCGTTTAAATGTTAGTTAGAATTTGAAATGATAAATCTATTAGCTTTTTTGACAATTATAATCTAATACTAGATTTCTAAATGTATACTACACTAAACATCAGTTAACATTATACACATGGTGTTAACTTTATTAATTGAATATTAGTAATAGTAAGTAAAAACATTATCAATTTACTATATCTTACATTTATGTAAAAATAGATGTATGTTAAGCTTTTTCAAAATCTTTCCCCTAATAAAGATTTGAAGTAGCATTTCATGATTCTCCTTACTGTTAATATGCCTTGAAAAAGAACCCAATAGGGTTCTTTTTCTTCTCATTATATCCTCCGTAATTACTTATTTAACATACAAAAAGGACTGACAATTACTTGCAGTCAGTCCTTTTTACACCTTAATATACACTTGTATTAAGTACTTAACTCTTTATTTAGCATGCATATGAACTAAACCAGTCATTATTATTTATATATCAAACACTTCAAAATTTAGAAATACACAATAACAAATCTTTCCCAGCTTCCAGCTACATAACTATTAGCTGTTAATTCTCTACCGCCATTTGCTGATATAAATCTACCATTACTTAGCGCTTGTAATACATATATCCTATTGTCTCCACCATTATATAAGATAAATTTTTCCCATGCCCCAATTGATGTACGATCTGCTACTACTCTACCATTTGGCTCAAACGAAACATACTTGCCATTACTTTTCGCTTTTAAAGCATACGTATATAATTCCCCAGTCGGAATTAATTCAAATTTCTCCCATTCATTAATTGCACTACGATTTGCTACTACATTTCCCGATGGTTCAGCAGACACATATTGTAAATTTGCAGCTTGTATAGCAACAGTCCAGCTTCCATTAAATAGATTCACACCTTTTAGTGAACTTGCATTTGATTGGTTGGCTGCCAATGCATCATTCGATGGGGTTATCATCATTATCATTAGAACCATTGGTAACACCATTAAAACTAACTTTTTAAAGATCTTATTACCATTTGCATGAGCTATGAACCTCTTCATTCTCATTCCTCCCTTAATATATAGCACTCATATACATCATACCAAATATGTAAAATATTGTAATACAAGAGAGTCTTTATCAACAAATACCTTATTATTCTGTTTCTTTTTTCTCAAATCTACAGCACCTAAACATCACTCAGTCCTCAAACATATTTTTAAAATTAATTTCACTTTATATTAAATAAAAGCCAAATAGCCGTTCATAATGAACGACTATTAAGCATCTAACTAAAAATTCGAATATTTTTCATGTTAATCTATTTTGTTTAATCCCATTGAAGTAACTTGATAAATTCTTTTTTTGCCTATATATTCTTGTTTATTATTCTCAAGGTTAGTAAGTGTAGCACGAGTCTTTTCATTCACTGCTTCCCCTTCTATATGGGTAAACTCAATATAATCTCCCACTTTGACTGGCACAGTTTGGCTTTCAGCAGTTTGCTGTCTATTTCCCACTATTTCCTTATTGTACACAACACTACCGGATGAATTCTGTACTTTGATACTCGCATACGTATTATTAAAATAAGAATGTGGTACGCCTGCTTCTAAATTCACCTGCATTTTCTCTGTTACCCTATTATAATTTACTTTTGCAATTTCTCTATCACTATATCCTTTTAAAGACCAGCTAAATTGATTTCCATCTAAAACCGTTGTTTCTGGCATTTTTTCTACTTTCTTCAGACCTTCTTTTGTAACTTCGTACATTGCTTTTTTTCCAAAGCTTTCTTGTTTACTATTATCTACATTTGTTAAAGTAGCTCTATGCACACCTTCTTGATGTGTTAACTCAATATAATCTCCTACTTTAACTGGAACTTTTTGCGATTCAGCATTTTGTTGTTTGTTTCCATAAATGTCTTTATTGTATACTACTTTGCCTGATGCATTTTGTACTTTAATACTCGCATATGTTTCATTAAAATAGTGATGCGGTATTCCTGCTTTTAAGTCCACTTGCATTTCTTCTGCTGACTTACTGAAATTGATTTTAGCAAACTCGAAATCACTTATTCCTTTTAGTGACCATGCAAATTGATTTCCATCTAAAATTGTTGCTTCTGGCATTTTTTCTACTTTTTTCAGGCCTTCTTTTGTAACTTCGTACATTGCTTTTTTTCCAAAGCTTTCTTGTTTACTGTTATCTACATTTGTTAAAGTAGCTCTATGCACACCTTCTTGATGTGTTAACTCAATATAATCTCCTACTTTGACTGGAACTTTTTGCGATTCAGCATTTTGTTGTTTGTTTCCATAAATGTCTTTATTGTATACTACTTTGCCTGATGCATTTTGTACTTTAATACTCGCATATGTTTCATTAAAATAGTGATGCGGTATTCCTGCTTTTAAGTCCACTTGCATTTCTTCTGTTGACTTACTGAAATTGATTTTAGCAAACTCGAAATCACTAATCCCTTTCATTGACCATGCAAACTGGCTTCCTTCTAAAATATTATTTGTATTAGGGACATCTGGTTTAATCGGATTAGAATCCGTGCCCTTCCAAATCTCTGCTGTTAAAATCGGATATCCTAATGCAGCCACTTTTTGAATGGTATCATTATTTGGACGTAATCCCCACTTCTCAAAGAAAGGCATCAAATTTTGTTTGGCTACTTTTGATGCTGAGATCATAAATAATTGTTTTTTATTTTCATCAGTTTGTGGAAGTTCATTAGAAGGCATATCTCTATACAATTGATGCAGTTTAGGATAGAAGTCTTCTCCATATGCTAATTGTAGTTGCCAGAGCATAACAAGCTTAACAAAAACATCACTAACTTCGTCATAATTTTTATTAGGTTGTTCTAAGTATTGAAATGCCTTAGTATAAGCGCCCTCTTGTTGCAATCTAAAAGGTTGATTAGATGTAAATGCTTTTTCTACAGAAAGGCTGTAAATATTATTTTGTACTTCTGTCATATTATAAAACTTCCATGGTGATTGCTGTCTCAAATGCCCTGCCTCATGCCAAGGACCCCAACCATCTTTTATAAATTTATTGATATCTAACACGTATTGAATTGCATCTCCTACATATGCAGTTCGATAAGAAGTCGCATACATATAATAATCTGGTGAATGATTTTCTTCTACGTAATGAATATAATGCTTGTCTGCTTGTTCTTCGGATAATCCAGCTACTTTGTCTTGAATTCGGGTAGCTTCATCCATCTTTTTTAAGAGTTGTACAGGATCTGTATTAGAACCTAGCAAATATTTCTTAACACGTGCAAGGCTGGCCGTAATTAATACCCGTTCTCCTTTTAGCTCCACTGCATGTGCATTTGGATATTGGTTCAGCATGTCTATTAAATCTTGTTTTGTATGCTTGCCTAGTTCAAAGAGAGGAGTAGTCGTTCCACCAGTTGTGACCGTTGTTCGAATGGTACCACCTTGTTGTTTATTGTAAAAATAAATCATTCCTCCATTTGGCGATTGGATTGTGTTTATACCTGGTTTTAATGTAAATGATTTTATTTTAGAATCTTCTCTCCAAGAAGCATCATACGAATACGTTCCAATGTATGCTTGAATATTTTGATTTCCTTCTACATTAATCGTTATTTGTTCATTTGGCTTTGCATATAAACCAGTCGGTTCATATGGACTAAATGCCATACTTTTTCTTTCCTGTTGTTTCAGTACCTCAACATCCCCTTTTCCTGGGACTGTATACGTTCTGTTTTCTGATTTAACTGAATTTTCACCTTGAAGTGATGTCGATATTTTATTTTGCTGCTGCGTTTCCTCTGCAATGATATCTGTTGTAGAAATCATTCCAGTTGCAAGCATAGTTACTGTAGCAGTGGCTGCAAGTATTTTTCTAGTTTTATGTTTTGAATTATTCCCCATATTAACTCCCTCATTTTTCCTTAATGCACTTAAGGATTTTTGTTTTTTATGTTTTTACACCCCAAGCTATTCATGCTATCTATGTTGTATCTTTTAATCTATTTTTTCTCATAATAATCTCCTTTTCTTTATTTATCATTGTATACAAATACTATTTGATGACACATTAAATAACAACTTTACGATAAACTCATCAATAACAAACTATTATGTTTTGATTCAACACCCATAACTTCCATCTAATTGTATAAATGTATTCATTTGGCGAAATAAGTAAATAAATTTCAACATTTAAAGCTTATAATCTAACGAAAAATTCATAAAAGTTTTTTAACTTCAATGGTTTACATAATTGCAATCACATTTATTTAAACTTTCTTAACTTTTTTTAAACTATTCTCTAAGAATCTTATTGTTTATTGTAAATAAACCAGGTTGCTACTATATATGTAAAAGAAAGGCGGAATCTTTAATATAACTCCACCTTTTTTAAAATAAAAAGCATCTAATTCTATTTGAATTAGATGCTTACATTTAGTTCTTAAACCAAGAATTCTAAACTATTTATGCCCCTGTAAATCTTTTTTTATTACATCCCATAGTGGATTATCTTGGCGTATCGGTTTCCCCTCTTCGTCCCATTTTATTTTTCCTGTTCCTAATTCATAATTCATTCCCGTCCATGTGTCTTCACGGAATGCATAGAATGATTTATGCCAACCTTTTTGGTTGAAGATAGAAATAAGATCTTGCATGTATTGGGTAGCTCCTGGAACGGTACGGTTAATTCCAAACTCCCCTGCAATAATTCGGTTAGATGGTACATGATTTTTCTTAGACCATTGTTGGAGCGGCTTTAAAAATTTTTCTAATCCCTGTTTATCCCACATTACAGGTTTCTCTAAATCCCCTACTTTTACTAATCCTGGATATTGATATTCCTTGTTTTGTTTTTCACCTTGACTCGTTAATTCATATGGTTCATACATATGAAATGCATAAAGTGTTTTTTTATCCTTTACTGGGTTTAAATATTTAAAGGCCCATGGAGTAGCATATAAACCTGAATCTAATATAACCGGTGTTTCTTGATCCACTTCTCGAATGGAATTGATCACCTTTTCATAAAATCTGTTTAAATCTGCTGTCGTTCCTTTTACTTTTGCATACCATTTCTCATAATCTTCCGTCCAAAAATCATTATATCTATTATTTTTAGCTGTTTCTGGATGCGGTTCATTTATAATATTATAACCGACCACTGCAGGGTGATCTTTTAGCTCCAAAGCAAGGTCTTTCCAAAATTGACTTGCTTGTTCTTGATACTTCTCTTCTTCCCATATTCTGTCGTCATTCTTGTTATTATTAAATTGGCGCCACCGATCACCAGGCAAGGATAACATTGTAAGAAGAACTTTCATTCCCTGCGATTGCGCGGCATCTAAATCCGCTTTTAATTTTTCTAAATCCTCCTTTACTAATCCCTGATAGTTATCTGCATTACCTATCAGAAAATCCTTTCCAGAGGTATCTGGTTTATCCTCAAATAAAAAATCTTTATCCTTTGCCCATTTATCAGGTGCTAAACGAACATATTCAATATTAGCTTCTTTTGCACTTTTATAGTTCTCAGGTAATGACGTACTATTCATGAAATTAGTACCCTTCCTTTTTGAATCCCAAAAACTAATTTTTGAATCGCTCTTGTAATAGGTATCAGCTCTTACATTCATTTCCTGTACTCCAAAATTCATCATGCCTAACAACGCAACAATTGGTAAAAATTTTTTCACAACTTTGCCTTCTTTCTCTTTATATTTTACACACATAACATACCTGTGTTTTGTTACAGGAATATGGCAATTTTCCAAAAATACCTTTTATGTTTATAAAACGGGAGGCCATACACTCATAAATAAAATAGAAATAATTAGGAAGTTGCTTCATTTTCTAAAAAACAAAAAAGGAATCCTTTACGGATTCCTTTTTGACTTGCACTCTTTTTCAAATAGTGCATTTTTGCACCTACTTTTAATATAACTTATAATTCTAATAAAATAAATGAGATTAAATAGAATTTATTACTTGATTTTTGGTTAAAGAAGTTAATAATTGTATTTACTCGCTTGATTTGTAAACCAAATTGCTCCTTATTAGCCAGGCTTCGATTAATCCTTGTACTATTTTTCGTTTTTCTATCTGAAGCATATGACCAGCACCGTCTAAAATGGAAAACGTACCGTTCTGAAATTTTTCTATAAGAAAGAAGTGATCTTTATACCCACAGATAGAATCCTGTTTCCCTAGAATGATGAGCGCAGGTTGTGTAAGTGTACCTACATTATTAAGTGGTTCTTCAGAAAGAAAATACCCTGTCTCTCTCCAATTTGACATTAAAAAATTTTTATTAGCTAACAATCGTCCAGGTTGGATTTCGTTTAAAAAGTATTTAAGGTTCTCTTTATTTTGATAATTCATCAATGTTTCAAAAGCCATCCTTATATCAGCATCCAATTCTTTTAATGCATCTTCATCTTTTGTCACGACTATTTTTTCAGGAAGATCTCTTTCTTTCAAATGAAGTGCAGTAGCTAGCAAACAAATACTCTTTACATTTTTATGCCTATGATGCAAAATACCTTGTGCCAAATATCCTCCAAATGAAAAACCAATAAGAGAAAATATTTGGTTAGGAATTTTAATATTGATAAAATCCAAAATATTTAAAAGCATATCATCCGAAGAGTTGAAATCTTCATCAATTAAACTTCGACCATGAGCGGGTAAATCTATATATATTCTCTGAAAACCCTGAATTTCATCAAAAATTGGCTCTATCCAAGCTTTCATAGATTTATGGTCTGTACCCATTGAATGCATTATTAATATTGGAAAGCCATTACCTACGGTTTCATAATAAATACTACCTTTTGCAACTAAACATTCCATCGGAATTTTTCTCCTTTTTCATGTTACTTTTATCCAAACCAAATTATGTCCACCTACTATAGAGAGTTCTGTATTAAGTTTAGAAAACCTTTTAAATTATCTATGCGTTAGAATATACGATAAATGACAGTCAACTCTTACATCTTATGTATTCAGAATATGATATAACAGGCTTGCCTTCCATCATTTTCTTCCTGTACTTTCTAATATAGATAAAAACGTTTATATCCTAGAAACCTCAAAAACATTAGGCTGTTACTTCTCTCTGTCGATCAACATATTTCTACTACATATAATTAAATATTTCTTCAAAAACCACTTCATCAAAGAACGTAAGTTCGTGTATAATAAGAACAAACGTTCTTTATTTTATTAGGAGGAGTTATAGTGTATGACTATTCAATTTTACCGAATAGAATCATTTTATGTGTTGATCTTCGTAGCTTTTATGCTTCTGTTAGTTGCATCAAAATGGGATTAGACCCACTTCATACAAAATTAGCTGTAGTCGGTGATGTGAATAGGAGTGGGTCCATTGTTTTAGCCGCAACCCCACCTTTAAAAGCTATAGGTGTAAAGAAGATGGCAAGGCTATACGAGATTCCCCGACAAAAAGATATCCTTATTGTGAATCCAATTATGGGAACCTATATTAAGTGCTCCAATTACATAACGAAATTAGCTCTACAATATGTTCCTATTGAAGACTTTCATCAATACAGCATTGATGAATTTTTTATGGATATTACCAATAGCATCCATCTATTTGCCCGAGATCCAATTGAATTTGCATTACAGTTTAAACGTGAGATATATGAACATACACGAATTGAATGCACAATCGGGATTGCCCCTAACCTATTGATGAGTAAGGTGGCCTTAGATATTGAAGCAAAGAAAAATAAAGACGGAATCGCTTATTGGAAATACGAAGATGTACCTACAAAATTATGGAACATACGGCCGCTTAGTAAGTTTTGGGGGATTTCATATAAAACTGAAACAAAATTAAATCAAAAAGGAATACATTCTATTGGAGATTTAGCTAATTATCCTCTTAAATATTTAAAACAAAGCTTTGGCGTGATTGGCGAAGAATTACACTTACATAGTCATGGGATTGATTTTAGTCGGATTTCAGAAAAATATGTTCCGGTTACAACTTCTATAGGAAAAAGCCAAATTTTAATGCGTGATTATACGATAGAAGAATTTCCGATTATCCTACTGGAACATACCGAAGAAGTTTGCTATCGATTAAGACAACAAAACAAACTTGCTCAAACCGTTCATTTTTCCGTTGGATATAGTAAAAATTATTCGGGTGGCTTTAGCAAAACACATACCTTAAGCCGTCCGACAAACCTAACCATGGACATTTATCAAGTTTGTCTATATTTTCTACATCAACAATATACTGGAGAACCAATTAGAAGTATTACTATTTCTCTAACAAAACTAATTGGTGAAGGAGAAGAACAAATTTCCCTTTTTGATAACATCATACAACGAGAAAAAGAAATAAAGCTAACGAAAGTAATGGATGAAATACGCACAAAGTTTGGAAAAAATAGCATATTAAGAGGAATTTCCTATACAAATAATGCAACAGCAAGATACAGAAACACACTGTTAGGGGGACACAAAGCATGAACAACGCTAATATGCCAAAAGGAAGAGGAATGGTAAAATGGACGCCATTTGCAGCAATGCCAGAACAATTCGTCGGAATACATGAAATGATCAAAGAAAAAAATAAAGTAGCACGCCCCATTTTAACCTCTGAAGAGAAAGAACTGATTGAAAACATGTTACTATGTTCGTTGCTATCTGAAGAAGAGATATTAATTACATATTATGAAGAAGGTTATTTACTCACTAATTATATAACTGTTATCGATATAGATCCATTACATAGCTCTATCATATGTACTGATGCTTTCTATAATAAGATGACAATACAATTTACGAATATAATAGACGTAAAATAGAATAGATTTAGGTGATTAACTTTGGAGTATTATAAAGGAGTATATAAAATGCAAGGGAATCAGATAAGAAAGAATATAGCGAGAACAATTACTCATAATGATATAAATAACTACCCCTATTTAAATATACCTATGATTATCAATGAGAAAGATGGACTAACTTACGAGGTTTTAAGCGCTGGTTTTCATAATAATGATGCAGTAGCGATGATAACAACAGATGGTTTCGCTACAACTAGAGTAAATACACCGATTGTAACAGTAAAAAACAATGATGGTAGTATCCAAGCATTCCGCTTACCTTTAGAATTGGAATATTGGGTACTTTCATGTATGTGTGTTGCTTCAACAGGGAGAAATCCGTTCCCATGTAAAGTTGCTTTTGGAATCATTGATACTAAATTCCATGTAGAATTCAAGTGAAAAAGGAGCAAATTAATTTGCTCCTTTTATCGTTAAAAGATTTTTAACTTCTATCCTTAAACATACTATCTAGGATTCTATCCTAGAATCTGAACTTATATCTTAAATCCACCAATTAATTCTTGAAGTTCTTCGGCCATCTGTGCTAATTGTATTGCTGAAGAATTTATCTCTTCCATAGAAGCATGTTGCTCCTCAGATGAACCGGCTATCGTTTGCATACTTGAAGAATTCTCTTTCACAACCATAGATATTTGATTAATTGATGTATCGACTTCCATTACATCACTTGTCATTTTATTTGATAATTCCACCATACCATGTACTTTTGACACGATATCATTTGCAGATTTTGAGATTTCATAAAAACTTTGTTTTGTATCATTCGCAACCTGAATCCCCGACTGCACTTCAACTCCTACTTCATTCATAGCTTTTACAGTCTCATGTACATCTGCTTGTATTTCATTAATTAAACTTCCAATTTCCATTGAAGATTCGGATGATTGCTCCGCTAACTTCCTGACCTCATCGGCAACAATTGCAAAGCCACGCCCCTGTTCTCCTGCTCTAGCCGCTTCAATCGCTGCATTCAATGCTAATAAATTTGTTTGTGCTGCAATATTTTGAATTACTTCTAATATACTTCCGATTTGCTGCGATTTCTTATCTAATAATTTAATTACATTATCGGATTGAGAAACAGAATGATGGATGGACTGCATTTGCGTTACAGTCTGTTCTACTAATTGTTCACCCTCATTGGCTTTTTGTTTTGTGTATAAGGATGAAGCCGATACTTCAGAAGCATTATCAGCTACGCATTGAATGTTTCGTGTTACCTCACCAATTAATTTCGCACCAGACGCCACTTCATTATTTTGAACTTCTGCACTATTCGATATTTCTTCCATTTCTTTTGTAATTTGTTCTGTCGCAACACTGGCTTGCTCTACGCTAGCGGTTAGTTCCTCAGATGAAGCAGCCACATGTCCTGCAGATGTATTAATTTGAGAAATTAAATTACGCAACGACTCTGCCATTGCATTGAAACTACCACCTAATTGACCAAGTTCATCCTTTGAACGAATATCTATTTTCTCAGTTAAATCTCCCTGGCTAATTCTTTGAGCTGAAATAACTAATTGCCTTAGTGGATTAATAATAGATTTAAGAATGAAGAAAATTACAATTCCACCTAACAACAATGAAGCCCCTATTATAGTGAGCGTTTTATAAAAAATAGGATTGGTAGCTTCTTCAATTTCTTTAATAGGCATTACACCAGCTATTTTCCAACCTGTTTTTTTGTTTGTTTTAAAGCTTATGTTTCGATCCTCACCATTAAGGCTATAAGTAATTACTCCATCTTCTTTCTTGTATAGTTCATCTGCTAATGATTTCTCTAATTTCTCACCTGGCTTAAGTGTAGGATGAACAACGATAGTCTTATCTTGACTTACTATAGATACAAAGCCTTGTTTTCCTATTTTTATCATTTTAGAAGTTTTTACGATATCATCAATATTCAAGTCCACACCAATGACACCACTTTTATCAGCATTTTGCTTTGCAATTGCTATTACCATATTCCCTGTAGCCTTTGATTTATAGGGAGACGAAACAATAATCTCTCCATTAGCTTTTACTGCATCCTTATACCAACTACTTTCTAACGGATTAAATCCTTCTGGTATTTTTCCAACCGGTGCATGAATAAATTGATTATTACTGGATGTAGTATAAATTGTTTCTATCTCTGGATGTAACTGTATATATTGATCAAATTTAATTTGTACATTTTGCAATTGGTCAGCATTATAATCACCTTGTGTAAGTATCTTTGCAAAATGAGTTACATCTACATGTTTATTTTCTAATTCATCATCAACTATCTTATTTAAGATACTCACATTATCTTTCGCAGTTTGTAGAATTGTTTCATTAAGATCTGTTTTTGCTTTATCATAAGACGATACTCCTACGATAAGACTAGGTATAATTAATATTGCAATAAATGCCATAGACAACTTCGTTTTAAGCTTCATTTGTTCTAATCTTTCTTTTATTTTAAACACTCTCTACTTCTCCCTTTCATTCTTACAACTGATATAGTTTATTTAATTGTTTGCTCCTTTATTTTTTCTACATTAATTTATGGCATCATTCGATATGAAATCACCGTTATATTGTTTTACACATATCTTCTCATATAACAATTTAATTTTTACAAGCGGAGTTGTATCTATCCCCCTTTCAAATATGTAATTTTTCTATAGTAAGCACTGTTAAGACTACGAATTATTCTAAATTAATTGGATGAAATCCTTACCACAATAAATTTCCTTTAACTTAACTAAGTGAATTTATTCTTTGGATAACTATACTTAACAGCCTTTTAACCACTCTGGCCGCTTCACTTCATTCTTTTATCTATTTACTACAGCCACTTTTGTTTTATTGGGTACTAAACCATAAATTCCAAATAGAAGAATAAAATAAATTGGAGGACTTCATTGTAACACGTATACATAAGTTTTAAATATTAAAATGAAAAAATATTTTTTCATTATCTTATCTTCATGAATTACTAATAATAGATTGCGAACTTTTTTGGGCTAGTGTTTATATCAGGGTATTACTAAGATTCAAATGAATAACAGCACCAATCAATATGTATTTTAATGATGATGTTCTTTATTTAACCCACCACTAAGTTATTTGTATATTCTATAGATATATCATTACTCTATCCTTATTAATAAAACAGGACACTTAGTCAGTAAAGAAAGTTATTCTATTACCTAATTTGTTAATTTCCGCTAGATTCTCTTTTGATATTTTCTTACTCTTTTTTTAATAAATATATAACTACGTTCTTCCCATATGTATACATTATAGACGCTTACTTTTCTTTAAACTGAAACTTACATTAAAATATTTTTCTTTATTTCTCAATATTAAGACCCTAGGATTTTTATTGATAATCATGTAATATACGAGCCAGAAATAAATAAAAAGACTTACTCTGCGCTATTGAGGGAGAGTCTGAGGGCCATCTCAATATGTGGCTACATAGATTCTTGCCACCAAAACTTGGATATTATACGCTAAGAGACAGTTCAGATTTAAAAGCCAATTTTCACACGTTAAGGAATTTCCCTTCTTATGTTTCTAGCATATTCACACATCATTTTTTTAAAATACAGTTGAGATGAGTTCAAAAAATAGAAAGACCTCATTCAAGCATACTTATCATGAATGAAATCTTTCCCTTATAAAAGTTATTTAATTTCCACCTTGAAAATGGTATATGTTAATTGATTTTAAATAATTAAGTCCAACTAGTTCTATTTCATTTAAATCTTTTTAACAAATTTAGATTTTAATTTCATAGCTCCAAAACCATCAATTTTACAGTCAATATCATGGTCGCCATCTACTAAACGTATACTTTTTACTTTTGTACCGATTTTCACAACCGATGAAGTTCCTTTTACTTTAAGATCTTTGATTACTGTTACAGAATCACCATCGTTTAAGACATTTCCATTAGCATCTTTAATAACCTTTGTATCTTCATTATTTTCAGTTTCTGATTCTAAAGTCCACTCATGAGCACATTCTGGGCAAACAAAAAGATTTCCATCTTCATAAGTGTATTCTGAATTACATTTTGGGCAATTTGGTAAATTAGACATATTTTCATTTCCTCCACACTTTATCATTCTAATAAGTATTTTTTAAAATTTCTGTTTACAACTTCATAAGAATAGCAATTATGAACTTTAATTTTGAAAAGTGATTCTTATCTGTATCTCAAACACCTATTTTCATTCCATAGCTTTCAATTTCTTAATAATCATGTTCGGTGTCGCCCATTCGTCACGGTCAAAGTCAGAAATAGACACTTCGATGTTTAAACGGTCTTGAAATTCTACTAATAAAGATACTGTAGCAAAAGAATCTAGAATTCCTTCTTCAAATAATTGCACATCTGGGTTCTCTTTTACGATATCATTTTCACATACTTCTTCTAACACATTTAACACTTGATCTTTAAATTCAGACATTATTTTTTCTCCTCTATAACTATAATTTATATTAAACTTCTTCATTGACTTCTATTTTTTAACACATTATTTTTAAAAATCTATCCCATCATCATTACAAAATTATGCCTGGTCTTTGTATAATTGTTATTAAGGCATAACAGATAGTTGTTCCCCGGAACATATGTGATTACAAATCTGGTATTTGTTACTTGTGGAAAAGGAATATATAATCGATACCGTTTATATAATCTATTTTTCGTTTAAACGTAAGGAAAATATTCTCTTCTTGCTGTTCGATAATCATTTATTGGATGTATGAAAAATCTTCTTGTTCACACCCTGTAAAAATATTCTCCGCATTCCCCAAAGTAAACTTTCTCCTTCTCTATTTTTATAAAAGGATTAAAAGAGTGAATCAAACAAACTTTGTATGTGAAGTGAATTTTTTAAAAATCTAATGCATTTGTCTTATTCTTTATTGCATTCACTTCCTGGGATTGCTGAGAAAGCCCGGTACACTCATGAAATGCGAAATGCTTACATCCTATACATTTTTTTGTATTCAAATGTCCTAAAGCACAATTAATAGCTTCCCCGGTATGATCAAAAAAGTTTTCTTCCCCAATCTCAGCATACAATCCACTCTTATCTAGTGTTACTTTTAGTTCTGATTGAATTCCTGAAACAAGAAGTATGCCACCTTGTTTTTTAAAATGCTGAACGATATTCCTAAAGTAAGACTCTCCTGTGGTATCAATAAAAGGAACTTTTCCCATACGCAAAATTAGAACTTTTGGTTTATAATTAATGGTCGTTAAAATACTTTGTTCAAAAGTTTGAGCAGCCCCAAAGAATAATGGTCCTTCTATTGTATAAATACTAATTTGTGGGCAGTCATGAGCTTTGTTTACCACATGTGGTAACAATTTTTCATTCTTTTTTGTATGATCAGGAAGCACTTTTGTTATGACAAGCATATTACTCATACGTTTTGTAAACAAAATAATAGCTAAAATAAGACCAATTTCCACAGCTGTTGTTAAACTAGTAAATACAGTAAGTAAAAATGTTACCAATAATACAAGAGAGTCTCCAGTCTTCATTTTAAGTATGTGATAAAAATGTTTTTGTTCGCTCATATTCCAAGCTACCACCATTAAAATGGGAGCCATACTAGCAAGAGGAATATGTGAAGCATATGGAGCTAACAATAAGAGTGTAAATAACACAAATCCCCCATGAATAATACCCGACATAGGAGATACAGCTCCACTCTTAATATTAGTTGCTGTACGGGCAATTGCTCCAGTTGCAGGAATTCCACCAAATAACGGGGTTACAATATTAGCAACTCCCTGACCGATAAGCTCTTTGTTGCTGTTGTGTTTACTATTTGTCATACCATCTGCCACGACAGCAGATAAAAGAGATTCAATTCCACCGAGCATCGCAATAACAAATGCAGGACCAATTAACTGTTTTATACGTTCTAATGTGATTTCTGGTATATCAAACTGAGGAAGTATATTTGGAATCGTACCATATGCTGTACCAATAGTAGGTACCTGACCTGAGAAGAATACAGTTGCAATTACAGTTGAAATAACAACACCCACTAATGAACCTGGTACTTTTGGCAAAATCTTTGGTGTGATGAGTATAACAAAAAAGCAAATCAAAGCAGTTATAACACAATAAAAATTGGTAGTATTGATATGCGTAAAGATTTCCTTCAGATTCGCTAAAAATTCCTCATGCTTTTTTATACCTGTTAGACCTAAGAAACTAGCAATTTGTCCCGTAAAGATAATAACAGCAATACCTGACGTAAAGCCAATTGTTACAGAACGTGGGATAAACTTAATCAAAGATCCTAGTTTAAAAATTCCCATAAGGCATAAGATGATTCCGGCTAATAAACCAGCAAGCAGTAAATTTTCATACCCATAGGTAATTACAATTCCTAAAAGAATCGGAACAAAAGCACCTGTAGGCCCTCCAATTTGATACTTCGAACCACCCAATAGTGAAATGAGTATCCCAGCAATACATGTTGTATAAATCCCATACTCCGGCTTAACGCCAGAAGCTATAGCAAAGGACATAGCAAGTGGAATCGCTACAACTCCGACTATCATTCCAGAAAGAAGGTCCCTTTGAAAATGTCCCAATGAGTATCCTTCAAACCTTCCCGTAAATAACCCTCTCATTACAAACCCTTCTTTTCTATTTTTAATAAATCTTACTTCTTTTGAAAGAATATTTTTTTGATAAAATTGAGCTACAAGTGCGTTTCTCATACCCTTATACAGACAATTTTTAACTCTTTACACAAGAAAATCATCCTAATATTGGTTATATGTTTTACTTAAATGACGTTCTAATTTACCAATATCTCCTCCTTCTTGTATATAGGAATTTAATCTTTCTACTAAAAGTAAACTACCTCGACTATCTAAATTTTTCATTTCAATAAACGATTTAATTTTCACATTATCTGGGGTGCAATCTCTACGAAACATTTGCCCCGGAATTTCATTCCAGAAACGATTCCATTCGTTCAGTAACCCTATTTGATCAAATAAAAAGCTTTGAATCCCACATAACCAAGCTGTACAAGCTGTATTTCTCTTTTGACATCCAACTCCATCCTGTAGATGCTGGCATGAAAAACAGCAAGAATGCCCACTTTTAATACAAACATTACAAACATGATGCGCTCCTATTGAGCTAAATACTTCAATCCCATGCTGAATGATATCTTCTTTTTTAACGTCAATGCTCAACCTATCCCTCCGTTACCATGGTTTCACTTTCTGTTTCATCTAGCTCTTCTAACATTGAAATTGTATCGATTAAATGGTTGTTAAAAATTTTACGTGCAACTACCAGTAAATCCACAATCATAGGGTCTCGTAGAGAATATAAAACTCGTTTTCCATCTTTAGTACCAACAACAATGTTTTTTGAACGTAGCACACTTAATTGTTGAGAAACAGCTGAACCTTCCTTGTTAAGGATAGTTTGAATTTCATTTACACTTCTTTCACCCTCTGACAATAGTTCTAGAATACCTATTCGTAATGGATGTGATAAGGCTTTAAAAAAATCAGCTTTAAATTGTTGCATTTCATTTCCCATAAAAACACCTACTTATTTTTGATTAAAAACACAAAAGTATCATATACATCTTCAAATGTTTGAATATGTATATGATACTTCCAGGACTTTAAATTTTCAATACAAATCATAAAATATTAAATAAGAAACAAAAAGCACAGAAAACATTTGCTACACCCTATTCGCAAAGAAACAGCATCAGATTCCATTGTCATGAGCAAAATGGACTCTTACTCCCGGCAAAACAGTCTTATACCAGTACTAAGGGACGCATTGAAAAACACTGTTTAACCTAGTCTATATTTTTTCAAAACCTTACGCCGATAGATTCCACGAAGATTGAAATTATGAGAAGTTACGAATGCCTTAGCACACGTAATTTTTTTGGAAAATACGGAGATTTTCGAGAATGAGCACTACAAGACCAATTACAGCGTGCCAGTGCATTAAATTTAATTATCAATACAATCAGCATATGGAATACTGTGTATCTAACCAATGTTTATTCAAATAAAAACTCCCGTATCATTAAACAGATACGGGAGTTTTTTTATCAATTTCACTTTCCTCATTGTATAAACTTTACTTTTCAGACACATCGCTCACATTTTAACGATTTTATACACCAAGCGATTCCCAAAAATCAAAATCACAATTTAAATTGTGATTTTGATTTAAATAATGCGCTCCGAAACACTACTCTTCTGCTAAAATAGCGTAATAATATTCATCCCACCATTCATTTCCATGGGGTATACACTTCTTGAAATAGCCTTCTCTCCTCATTCCAATTTTATCCATCACTCGATATGATGGGGTATTTTCTGGCTGACATGTAGCTATAATTCTATGTAATTTCATTTCCTTAAACCCATATTTCAATGTAGCTTGTGCTGCTTCAGAAGCATATCCTTTATTGAAATATTTAGGGTTGAATACCCAACCAATCTCATAAGTATGTTCACCAAAATATTTATGAAAAACAATATGACCAATCAGGATATTTTCATCTATTAGTATCACAGGAAAGTTCTTAGCATTTTCACCCATATTTTTATTTACAAAGTTTCTTGCATCTTCTTCAGTAAAAACCCCTTCAGGTATGTATTTCATAACATTACTATCTGATGTATACTCATGAACAGCTTCCCAATCCTTGAATTCAAATTTTCGTATTAGTAATCTTTCTGCTTCTATAAACATTTACTTTTCTCCCCTCAAAAAATCGTTACTTTATTTCAAATTTACATTTAATCCTTAAAAAAAGAACTTGCAGGAATCTCTACAAGTTTTTTTGTATCAGGTGAATATATGGGACAAACAAACTATTTTACAGATTCATCATTAAAACTACAGGAATAGTACTTTGACAAATATATCATATAAAAAATATTAACACCTATACATTTTTGAAAATTATGTTAATTAATAACAAAATTTTTTTTACTTAAATAAACTGCTCAATCTATTTTTTTGTAACTCTTGCGAATGCGTAACAACAATTTCGCATTTACCTTCTTTATGTTCGAGTTCCTGAAACAGGTCAATAATTCCATTTGCTATTGGCTCATTAGCAATAATTAAATCAACATAGTAAGATAGTCCCTAGCAATTGCTAAACATTGTTGGTGTCCGCGACTTAGTCGAATTAAATTAATCAACTGTATCTGTATATAAAGAATATGTTTACCTTTATTTTGAAAATTCTCTTCTTTAACTAGGTTTATACATTTCTTGGTGATATATATTGTGGTACCCACTCAAATAATTTAAAAATATTACTACGTAATTGATTCGAGTTAAGAAAAGCATTACTGAAACCTTCAGCAATGCTTTTCTATTAGACGTACTATATTAATAAGCATCTACTTTCTTTTATTCATGTGTACTGTAGGTTCATATATATTTACTATAATTTTAAGATACGTTATATTTCCTCCACACTTAACTTACTTGCTTTTGCAATTGTTTCAAGCGGTACACCAATTTCATGCATCCCTCGAATCATTTGCAACTTATCTTGCTCAATACCTTTTTCCATCCCCTTTTATTCTGCATGTGCTAGCTTGGCTTGTTCATCTAAAAGCAATTTCTCTCGAGCTTCATATGCGGTTCGGAAAGAAGAATCATGGATCATATTTTCACATTTGTTTATCGCTTTCTTTAAATTTGAACCTTGATTTATTGCAATCGATTCACCGTTTATCACCTTTATATCACCATATAAAGGTGATTACTCATATCTCGATTAATCACGGATTTAATGTGAAATTGATTGTTAATTATCCTCCTCTTTTTGATTTATATATTCCTATGGAATTAATAGTATTAAGATATTAATTCCATAGGAATTATTAAGAATCTTTAACAATTACCCCTAAAAGTTTTGAAAATCCAATGGCCTGTTCAGTAGAAATTATACACCCTTGCAATTTCCCTAAAGAAATAGTGATATTATCAAATAGACAAGTGCTTAAATCAACACCTTTAAGAACTACACCAGCAAGATTGGCTTGATGCATTTTACACTCATTGAAATTTACATTTTTAAATTTAGATTCATAAAGGTCAGCATTACTAAGCGTACATTTCTGAAATTTAACATTCTTTATATTGGAGTAGCCAAAAGAAGCATAATCTGCAAAGCATTCATCGAAAAATACATTTCTTAGAGTAGACTCTGATAAATTTATCCCTAATAGTTTGCACCCTTTAAATTTCACCCTATGAATAATAGCATTACTAAAATCAACATTTGATAAATCACATTTCTCAAAAATAACGTCTGTCAACTCAACAGATCTAAATGCAACATCTTGAAAAGTAACGTTTTGAAAAAATATTTTTTCAAAACACATTTTGTCAATAGATTCTCCAGAAATTTCACTGTTAGTTATAATTCCTGTACTAACCTGCCTTTCTTCTTTGTGGCTATCACTAATTTTAATCTCATCTAATTGTCTAGGTATTTTGGGTGATAAAATTTTTGCTTCCACAGCCATAAATAGTCCCCTTTACTAAATTTACTATTCCCCCTTAAATATAACTGATTTTTCATTTTCTTCACATTTAAACGTACAAATATCCAAACTTATTATTGGAAATAATCAAATATAAATAATGGTTTAGTTAATAAAAGCCATTTAATTTTAAAAGGTTTTATCCCCATACTAATGGTACCAATCCACTTTCCCTCATTAAATAGTTTTTCAATGTCTACTATTTTATACATATAACTTCCTAATTCATAAAAGGTTAAAATAACATATTTTGTCTTAAGATCATTATTAATTATGTTAACATCATAAATTAAAAGTACATGGTTATTTTCTTCTAATACCCTATCCATATCTAATTCCTCTGAATCCACAATTAAATTTTGAATGCTAGTACCATTTAACCCACCATGACCTGTTGCCTCTGCTTTTCTTTTCTTTGCTGTAAATAAATCAAATGCAGGTGTAATTAATTTCCCATTTTCAACAAAAGTGATAGCTTTAACCTTAGTCCCTTCAAAATCAAAATTAGAATATGTTCCTGGATCTTTAATTATTAAATTTCCTAGAGAAAAATCGAGATTCGTATTTCCAATAATAATATTTAATAGCAGACTATGTAGTAGTTTAGATGCTGCATAAGGAGTAAACAACCATGGTAAGTTAGCAACACTATTGATACAAGCTGTAACAGTCAATTTTAATTCCTCAGCAATTACCTTAGGGTTCAAATAATCGTATTCATACCAATTATTAATAATTCTTTCTCGTATATTACCATCAGAACTTGTAACTAATGAATACCTAATTTCTTCTTCTGTACTAGACAAAACACTTAAGCGATTGTTTGGGCCATCTATATGTTTTCTATGGAGATTATCGCTATTAAACTGATGGCTTGAGAAAGAAATTTTCAAGCCATCAAGAGGATATAAATTTTCAAAAGCTTTTTTTATTAAAAAATCTTCGTCTACACATTGATTCGTTATAAAAGTCCCAATCATATTATTGTATATAATTCGCATTCGTCGATAACTCTCGTTTTTTTCTTCGAGATAATTATTACCTTCTTTGCTAATGTTAGTTTGTATAGTTAAAAACTCCCATTGAATTTGTATCATCTCCTTAATAAAGTAACTTGATTTAATAGAATTGAAGGTGAATAATTGATAGTTGGTATTGAAATTCCATTTTTAGTACAACGTGCTGAATTAGCAAGCATCACATCATTCCCTATTCCACTAATTCTGTTTAATAATTGAGTGATAGGAATATAAAAGTAAAATGGATATATACTCTTCTCTGGTTTCCCTTTAATATATTTAACTGCATGTTCAACATGAAATATTCCAAAGCCATTAGTATATTCTGCACCACCCAATTTAATGCATTTAATGATTTCTCTATCAAAGTTGTAAAAATCGCCGACTCCCACTCCACCTGAAAGCGTCATCAATTCTGTACACCTGATGAGGCCTAGACCGGAATGAGGTGCGGCTTTAACAAGTCCAGAAGGTTTGTTAACATTATTTTTTCTTTCGAATATTTTATTTGCTATGTATCCTTGTTTTATAAAGAAATTATTTCTTACTTTAATACCTTCATCATCATAAAATCTAGTACACAAATTTTTTACATTGAGCTCTTTAATTCCAATTCTATCAAGATTGTAACTTGAATTTGATTCTAAGAAATGTCCTATCATTTCATGAATTAGAATTGATGCAGGTGTTGGTGGTAACAGCAAATTCACACTTTGATTTAAATCTAAGTCTTCATTGTTTTTAGGATAATCTAAAATATAATTTGTATAATAAAAAGAAAAATTCTTTTTTATCATATCTAGTATTTTATATATGGAATCTGTGCCATCAGTAATTTTTATTAATTTTCCATTTAAATTAAATGAAAAATATAAGTCAAACCAAGATTTCACAATTTCAAATTGGATATCTTCACTATTAGCATAATTCCTTCTTAAATGAGTCACATGTATATTTATTTCAAAATCTTTTTCTTTTTGTTTACTTAAGAACTCGTTCCATTTTTCAACTTCTTTAAAATCAATTTTAAAGTAATTAGTCATATGTTCACTTATATTCATTTGATCTACTTCTAGTTTGCTAAACCACTTTCCAAATTTATATACTCTACAAAAGGAAGAAGCATCAAAATAATAATTAGAGATATAATATGCACTTTGATTTAACTCAATTTTAAACTCAAGGGTAAAATCTTTTCTGTATTCTTTATAAAAATCCACATTCTCCCCCCTAAGTAATAGTTCTAAAAGAGTTAGAATCTGCAAAGTACTCTATATTTCTTAAAAGAATTTGTTCGGCTGCAATCAGAGACATTGCCTTAATTGTATCTTTCCCTAAACAAAAATGACTTCCATGTCCAAAAGAAAGACTTTGATACAGATTTTCTCTATTCCATATAAATTTACTAGCCTTTTTAAAATAGCTCTCATTTCTATTTGCTTCTGAAACTAAAATATTTATTTTATCTCCTTTCTTTATGGTTTCATGATTATTAATTTCAATATCTTGTATTGCTACCCTAGTAAGGCATATATTATTTAATAACCTTGCTGATTCTTCAAATACCTTCTCAAACAAAAATTTATCTAAATTTATTTTATTTATCCCTTCCTTCATTTCCAATAAATTCTTCAAAAAAACCACAGGAAGCTCCATTGTCATCTCTGCACAAAGCATTTCAATAAACGGGTAAACAAATGTTACTTTTTCTTCTAGCGTCAAAGTTTCTGAACTTCTTAAAAAGAATACAAAACCGTCTGAACTAACAGGTTCTGAAATAATTAAATTTCGAATTTGTTCAAAAACAATATGATACGCTGCTTTTGAATACTCTTCGCTCACATCTTGCTTTCTAGTAAAGTTCACACCTGCCATTAGCTCAAATCCTTTACGATCCGAGATTCCTAATAACGAAAAGATAGCCTGTTTTATATAAGGCGAAATATATGTTTCTTTAACATCATGTATTTCCCCACCCTCAAGCATATCTAGGATATTAGAGGCTATAGGAATAAAGTATAAGTCTGATAGGTATATTATATTTTTATAAGTAAAAAAGCGGGAAAATACTTTTTTTAATCTTGGTAAACTTTCATCATTCGACAGTGTTAAGGCTAGAAAAAAACTAGCGGTTTCTTCATCAAATTCACTTAAGTGAGGAGTTCTTACAGAATTAGAATTTAGTATATTTTTCGCTAAATTCAAGTCATCTACTATCCATTTGTTTTTTTGAATAGAAAAATAAACTTCATTAGAAAATGGGCATCCATTTTGTTTTTCTTCCAAAAATATTCTCTCCTTTCTAAATTATATTTGCTCACTAAGTAGTTTTCTAAAGAAATTACTTGCCTCCCCTTGGGGTGCTATCTGATTAATTAAGTACGCAATATCTCTATACTCATCATTTTTATAATTTACTAAAAACTCTATCGCAGTTGCTGATTCTTTCGAATAAGCACTCCATTCTAATATACTTTTCGCATAGTTTTCAGCCATATTGAAATTTTTTTGTCTTATAGCTAGTTTTAGCATATATTCACAATATGAACGAAAATCACTAGCACCTAATGAAAGATAATCTTTTTCACACAAACCAAAATTCGATAGAATATTATCTGCTTTTTCTTCGTATCCTAAATACTCTAAATTAAGTAATAACTTTAACTTATCCACATAAGTTTGATTAAAAGCTTCCTTTTGTATTTCTTTATAGAGCGATGTTGGTATATTCTCTCTGTTTAACACATAATTATCAATAATTAATACGTCAGCCTCGGTTAACAGAAATTGCCTTACTGCATCATTTGGGCTCTCTACTAACGGTTCACCCAATACATTAAAAGATGTATTAATTACTGCTTCAATACCTGTTATTCCCCCAAATTCTCTTATAAGCTTATAATAGTTAGGTTGTAGATTTGGATTAACCACTTGAAATCTGACTGTATCATCTTTATGTTTAATCTCATCTAAATTATGATTTTTCACTTTACCCACAGCCAGCATATATGGCTTTAAGGAAGTGGCAACATTATCAGTATAAAGTAATTTTTCAATACCTTTTTCAGTTCCACTAATACCAAACGGCCTAAAATGCTCTCTAAGCTTAATTTTAGAATTTAGTATTTTGGTTACTCCATTCATCAAAGGGTTTGCTAATATACTCCTCGCACCTAATGCCCGAGGTCCCCACTCACTTTGCCCTTGAAACCAGCAAATAATTTTATTATTTAATAATAGGTCTACAGCTATAGTTATGGGATTAGTTTTTTCAACATATCCATCTAGATTATAATTTTTTAAACTCATCATAATATCATCAATTTTATATTTTTTTCCTAGAAATGGATTGAATTCCATGGGTACATCTAATTGATTTTTGAGTACTTTATGCCAACCATATAAAGCTAGCCCAATTGCATTACCATCATCAGTTGCCGCAGGGTGCACAAAGATGTCCTCCCACCCGATATCTAATAATTTTCCATTAGCAGTACAATTCAAAGCTACTCCACCAGCATAGCATAAACATTTTGCACTAGTACGCTCTAATAAATCAGTAGATAAATACAAGATAGCCCTTTCAAGTTCTTCCTGAGCTTTATATGCTAAATCATATGCTAGGGTTGTATCCCAATGAATTGCAATATATTTTTTTAGCAGTCCATCTATATGAGTTACCAAATAATTTTCCATACCTTTTCTAATAGGAAGAATGTTTGACAAAAAATTATCAATTCTTGTTAGCGAAATATAAGTGTCTCCATTTATGAGAGTTATTAATTCTGGCCATTCATCACGTTTATTCCCATAAGGAGCTAATCCCATAAGTTTACCAGCAGCAGGGGTCCTTGCTTCACTTAAACCAATCAGTGAGGCAAAAATATCATAAAACATTCCTAAAGAAATATCTTCTTTATTACCGAAATATTTTCTTACTTCTTGGATTTCTCCTGAGGTATAATGGTATAAGGAACATTTTTCGAAATTTCCATTTAAATGATGACCTTGCTCATCTATGACAAGTATTGCGGCCTCTTTAAAAGGTGCTGTCCCGATAGCACTATATGCATGAGCTAGATGATGACCAGGTAAAGGAATTTCAACTACTTTTGTAGAGTCTATAGGGAAATAAGATAGGAAATCATTTTTACAAGAATTTATTGATCTTCCACATACAACTAAATCTAGTTCATCTAAAGATATATTAGCTTCTTGCAGTACATATGTAATTGAAGCCAACGGAGGAATGACTATACTTCTAGGATTGTTCTCATAGAATCCTTCGGATTTCTTCCTTCTATCTAGTCTCTCTTCTGAAATTGCAACTAAAACCTCTCCGTTTTTCAATAAACAGGCGGACCTATCATGATTTGACATATTTACTCCGAGAATATATACATGATTACTTTTCATCGTCTTCCTCCTATACCATCTACCACATGGGTGCCACTAATTGAATTAAAAAGATATCTAAGCTCTTTTTTATTTTGAAACCTTACAGAAGTTTTGATTCCAGAGTGTTCTCTTGCTTGCTTAGCCTCTATAATGATTAGTTGGCTCATTAAATAAGCAGTAAATATTTGATTCCTATTCAGTTTATCGGTAGAGTATGTGGGATATCCACCTGACTCCTGCATATAATCAAAATCTTCAACAATATTTAAATTATATTTCTCTGGATCCATGGCATACTCTGTTCCTGGATGTGGACAGTATACATAAGTATTTATATTATCCACTATTCCTGTGCTTAACAAATTAAAAATTGTAGTCAAAGAAGTTAATAAGGAATCAATATCTTCTTCTGGCGTACCAATAATCCATTCTAAGTGAACTTTTAACCCTTTATCCCTAGCTAATTCAATGGCATGTAAAACTGTATCTAACTTTTGCCCCTTCCCCATTTTTTTTAAAATATTGTCATTTGCATTGTCTAAGCCAAAATATACTCTATTTGTTATGGGTAATAATAATTGAGCTATCTCAGAACTCATTAAAGAGGAGTGTGTATACAATCCTTCTAAGAAAATTCCATTCTCTTTGAATATATTTGTTACTTTTTTCACATGTTCAATATCTTTTGTAAAGATTTCATCTTCCAAAAATGAGATTGTAGCTATTTCTCCTAAAAATCTTTTCATTCTTTTAATTTCTTTATCTATCCTTTCAGGTGATTTCTTTCTATAATTTAACCAGTTGGGAACCCCACTGCAGAATCTACACCTGAATTTGCAACCTAAAGTTGTTCTGATACTAAATGGGATGTTTTTAGGCTTAATACCTGTTAAATCCTCATATATTTCAAATGTGTGTTCCAACAATTCATATGCTGGTAAAGCCATATTTTCTAAATCCATTACCATTGCAGGAACTGTAACTTTATTTACATTATTTTTAGTTAATAAAGAATTAAATTTTTTATCAGCTGCTCCTAATCCGTTAATTAATATTTCTGCAGAAATATCCCCTATCACTTCTTCCGGCTCACCAATTATTGAAAAATCAAGTTCTGGAACTATTTTATATAATTTTTCCTTAAGAACTGTGGCCATTCTTCCAGTAACCCCAACAATTACTCTAGGATTCATATCTCGTAGAATACGAGATATAGTTCTAATTCCATACACAGAAGCTGTGCTTCTACTTGGTATAAAATTGTCTGCACTAAAAACAACCATTTTAGAAGGATTATTTTTCAATAATTCGTATAATTTTGGGTAGTCAGTTTCTTCGTTGTAACCATTAAAAAGATTAATTAATGGAAAATAATTTACTCCCAGACCTTTACTTTGTATTGCTCCAGCAACAAGTAACGGGGGCGAATCAATAGGTTCTATAAAAGGGTAAAGTGAGGATACAGCGTTTCTGAAAACAGCTCTTCGGAATGGTGCCAATACTAATACATCTCTATACTCCGGAATTTTGTTTATCAAAGTTTAACCACTCCTCATTCCAAATTTCAAGTGAAACACCTGCTTTGTTTAAATTTAATAAGACTTCCTTAACCATTTTATAGTTTTGTAAAATCTCATTTTCACCAGTTAATGTAGCAAGTATTTTTAACCCCTCTTTAGGGCTGCTAGTTGTAACGATGTCTAATATCCTTGCAGCATCTTCATTACAAGTAATTAATGCGCTTCCAAATCGAATCTCACAACCAAACTGATCCCGATAAATTCTAATGGCATTGCAACTATTTCCAATTATCTTCATGTTATACATTTATTACTTCTCTCCCTTTAACCAGTGGACATGTATAATCTTCAGCCAAAATGTTACCAATACCTGCAAAGGCTCTAGATCTAGAACCTCCACCACACATTTCTTTTATTCCACATTTATTACACATTCCTCGTATTAGTTCTATATCCAAATCTTTAAAGCTTCTTAATACCTCGCTATCATTCCAAATATTCCGAATATTTTCTTCCCTCAAATTCCCACACAATAATTCATCTTCCCCAATTAAAAGTATTGATGGAAATACATCGCCATTTGATGAAATAGATAATTCTGCTACTCCCGCGATATCCCCAACACTTCTATCTTTTCGATACTCTTTCTCCTGTAATGGACTTCGGTAATTCCAAACATCTTCACCTGATTTAATATCTATATTCCCTTGAATAAAGGGTAAATAAAACTCCCAGGCAGCAGGAACTGAAATTTGCATTTTATTATACTTACCTTTTAACTTTTCTCTGGTTACTGCTGTGAAATAACTACTCCAAAGATCATAAGGTAACTCAAACTTTTCTAAGTGCTCTTTACCATACCCTCCTGGGAAAAATTTAATTCCAACCAAAGCATGTGCACCTAAATCGTTTACTAGCTCATATGTTGGTATCCAATCTTCAATTGTGGCTTTAGTTAAAGTGAAGTTAACAGATGTATTAAATCCGGCTTTCACCATATCCTTAATACTTTTTACAACTTTTTTAAATAAAGGAACAGGATTGAAATTAGGATTGTTAACCTGCTTTCTTAATATACTATAATTTTCAGCAGTGGATCCGTCTAAGCTAATATTAACGTTTAAGTTCGGACATTTTTCCTTTAATAATTTAATGTTTCGTTCCGTAAAAAACAATCCATTTGATATAACAGATACCTGCCATCCTGGAAATGAACAAGCATGTGAAAGAATATCAATAATATCTCTTCTAATAAAAGGCTCTCCACCAGCAAAAGCAATCCTTAGAACACCCATAGAATAAATTTCAGTTATAACATCTAAAATTTCTTCAGTCTTAAGTTCATTATCTAATCTTGGTCCTGAAGAACTGTGACAGTGAGAACAAGCTAAATTACACCCATTAGTCAAATTGAAATCTACATGAACTGGTCCTCTAAATTTCATAATATTTCTCCTTCTTTAAAATATAAAGGCAGGCTTTATAAAATTAATAAAGTACCTACCTTTATATTTAAGAATTTTTATTATTAACTAAGTATAAATCTTATTCATTTTCATTATCCTTTACTAATTTCAGCTTTAATTGCATTTTTCACTTGTTCTAGAACATCCTGAGGAATATCTACCGCTTTCCCTTGATTTGTTGCTTCAACAATTGAACCTGGGTTCGTACGATTCCATTGCATGGATCCTACTTGTGTTACCTCAAAAGCTGGCTTGAATTTTTTCATAATATTTCACCTCCTTTCAATTCAGATTTACTACCAAGAAACTTCATCAACATCTTTTTCTTTTTCATCTCTTAATGAAGGGGCTGCAATAGTATAAATAATTATTATTAAAGAAATTACAGTTACAAAAATCATTAATTCAGTTAAGTCCAATATATCTAAACCCGCACCTAGGGTTAACAATGCAATTTGTCCAATACCTGTTTCTACAATTCTTTTAAAAGAAAAAAATCTCCCGTGAAATTCACTCTCAATTTGTCGTTGATATAAAGTAGCTGTTAATGGCATAAATATCCCACAAGATAAACCAAATAGGAAGAATGAGATAAAAGGGATAATTGTTGCAGATGAAAAAATCAATAAAAATTCAGAGATAAACATTAGCACACAAGATAGGATTATAAAATTTATAATATCCTTTTTTTTCACTAAAGACTTCACTAAAAACCCAGTTACTATCATACTTAATCCTTCAACTGTATATAATAAACCTTTAATTGAAGGATCACTTTGAATATTACTGACTTCTATTACTATTAGGTTAAATCCTGAAATGAAACTAAAAGGTATAATCGATAAAACTAACGATTTAAACACTAGAGGATTTGATTTAATAATTGGGAATACTTCTTTGAATGCAAATTTCTTTTTTCCTCTTTTACTAACTACTTTTTTTGGTTCTTCAAATTTTAAAAAGAATGTACTTATTAGCAGTATTGAATAGGCTATTAAACTATATGTATATATTTCTTTTAAAGAGATTATTAAAAGTAAAGCACCTGCTAGTGCAGTACCTATAATTCTTGCAAAGGTCATTACATTCATTTGAATGGCATTTGCTTCTATTAAGGATTTTTCCTCTTTTACGATTAATGGGATTATTGACTGAACTCCTGGAAAATAAAATGATGAAGCTATGCCTATTAAAAACATAGATACCAGCATCCAAATTACAGAATTTAAATTTACAGCCATTAACATAAATAAGACCGCAAAAATTCGAACTACTCCTGATAGAATAAGTACAAACTTTTTATTTAATGTGTCAATAAGGGTACCTGCCCACGGGCCAAAAATGAAACCAGTTGCTATACCTATTATTAATATGAGTGACTGATTGAAACTGGATTCTACATTCTTCTGAAGAAATTCTAAATTCCCTATAAGTCCCAGCCACATCCCAAGCTCTGCACCAAGTACTCCAAACATAAGTATCCACAAATTTTTATTATTTCTCATTTAATTAGCTCCTTTATGCCGAATGATATTACTAAGGATGTTTTATGAATTCTAGCAAATTTTTAGTGGTAATCAATCTATAATATAGTAAATATTGTATACAATTACCAAAAATATGTCAATTAATTATCTAAATTATCTGATTATTTTTTTAAAATAATAAAGCGTTTAGATCTTATCCAAACACTAATATCTTTTAAGTGGAAATGCCATGCTTACGATATATATTATAGTAGGCATATTAACGCAGTACTGAATCTTAGAAATTTTAATGAATGATGTAGAATTTAATTGTACAGACACTTGTTAAATTTTTTATTATGTTGTATCTAATATTTTTTTCTATTGCTATAAAACCTGCTATTCTTACTGCAGCATACACAGAATATAATAGGTTACAATTTTTTATGCTATTACTTCTACTCATTTTAGTTTCTATAATATATGTTTTAATATTAATTCGGCATAATTCTAGATCATCTCATTCTATTGCAAATGAAAGTATATTATTTATATTTAGTCATATTTTTATGGCACTTAACTTCTTTTCACCTATTTTTATTTGTAGCTTTAAAATAAATTTTTATCAAAGTGAGTTATAAACATTGATGTAATAATACAAAAAACCACGTATTTTGAAAGAAGATTGATCAAAATACGTGGTTTTAGGAGTGGAATTTGATATATGTACTTTAACGCCACTCAAAAACCAGCCATGACTTATAAATATGTCGTGCCAATTTTACGAATTGAGCCTTTCGGGAAATCATTTATTCTTTTACGTAATGTCGATAATTCAATTCCCCATTCTACATCTTCAAAATTAAATCCATCCATCTCTAACTGCTGCAGTATGTCTCTTTCTTCCCCTTTTACCGCAAATAAATTATGATCCTCTCCCTGACGGACTTCTTCTAATACTTCTACATTTAGATAAACATGGTTAGTCACCTAAATTGAATTATCATAATATATATTAATATATATATTATTTTAAAACATAATGAGGATATTTTTAATTGACTAATTTTTCTGAATTTTATTGAAAAATAAATATAAAATAGTTAAATACAAAGGGGATTTTGCTGCAATGGTAATATATAACATTAGCATACTTCTATAGGATGGGGGAATATATAATGATTGTTTCAGTAAAGGGGAACGAGCAAGTTACCAAAATGTTAAATGACTGGTACATAGAGATACGTGCCAGACATGTAGGAAAGGCACATAATTTAAAACTTGAGATTGATCAAAAAATACATAACATTGAAGAAGATCAAAACCTACTTTTATACTATGCTCTTTTAGACTTTCGTCATCAATATATGCTTGATAGTTTAAGTATTGGAAAAGATAGTTTTGATAAAGTAGATTCATTGGGTGTACCTGCAGATCAGTTTCTACAATACTACTACCACTTCTTTAAAGCTATTCATTCAAATATTACAGGTGATTTTACATGTGCAAAAGAACATTATAATCAAGCTGAATTACTCTTAAAACACATTCCCGATGAAATTGAGCATGCTGAATTCTATTTTAAATTATCAACTTTCCATTATCATATTTACAAACCGCTTGCTGCAATTAAAGAAGCTACCAAAGCAAAGGATATCTTTAAAAAGCATGCAGGATATGAAACTAATATTGGATTATGTGATAATTTAATTGGATTAGCTTGTACTCATTTAAAACAATTTGAGGAAGCTGAAGAACATTTCATTACAGCTATTAATACATTCAAAAAATCTGGTGAAGAAAAGAATATCACGTTTGTACGTCATAACTTAGGTTTAATGTATTCAGGTCAAAATTTATCTGAACTAGCAATACGATACCTCTCTGAAGTAATACAAGAACTCCCTAAAGATTATAAAGCAATCTTTATTAAAGCTAGGGAGCATATGAAAATCGGTGAGTCCAAAGAAACTTCTAATCTTATAGTGAAAGGCTTAGATATTTGTAAAGAGCTAAAGAATGAGGAATACGAACATCACTTTTTAATTTTAGAAAAATTAAATCAAAAGGTCGCTGCTGACGAATTAGAGAAGACAATTAAAACAGGAATTTCTTATTTTAATAAGGAAGACCTACATGAATATGTACAAGAATACGCTAAAAAGTTAGCGGTTTTATTCCATCAAGAAAATAACCGTTCAAAAGCAAGCGATTATTTTTATCTTAGCCATCAAGCAGAAGAACAAAACTTTGAAAAGGAGGCTTTAAAATGAAAAAAGTAATGTTTAGCTTAATTGGATTAACAGCCGTATTCACGATTATGTTTAACGCTAGCAATGTAACTGATACACAAAAAGCTCTTAGCGAGGATAAAGTCGTACAATATGCTCACGGCCATACTGGCGGATGATAAATAAACAAAGGTCTTCACTTCATTGTGAGGACTTTTATTTTTATATGGGGTCCCCTTGTAAGAATAACAAAATATTAAAATCACAAAATTTTAATATGTAGAAAATGTTATAATTATACCGTTCTTTTTGCATCCATAAGAAGGATCTAAAAAGATTAGAACATTTAAAGAAAGGAAGAAACTATTAATGCATACACAAGAAAATTTTTATACGAAATTAATAGAGGAAAAAAGATTAGTAACGATATTTTTAATAAACGGAGTAAGGGTGCCAGGGATAATTATCGCTGTTGATAAATTTTCAGTGCTAGTTTCCAGTCACGGAAAGCAACAATTCATTTACAAACAGGCTATTTCAACAGTTTCTTTATGAATACCAGCTTAAAATCCAATTTGAATTACGTTTATTTTTGAAGTAGTGTAAAATAAAAAAGGAATCCTCAGTACAAGGATTCACCCCAGGAAATATGCATAAATAAAAAGAATTAAGTTTATTATAATATAAAAGTAAACGAAACATATTGAGAAAAAATAAGGTTGAAGTTTGATAGAAAAGAATAATATTTGCTATACTAAACGCACACAAATATATGCAAAATCACAATTAAAATAAGGGCAGCTTGGCATAGCTGCCCTTATTTTATATTTATTCATGTAATCTGCTATTTAATTTTCGTTATTTATAAACCTAGTACACTAACAATCTGACATGCTTTTGAATTTACAATATGATAATACATCTCTAATCCCCTTCTTTCCGAACGAAGAATCTTCCCACGCATTTTAGATAAATGCTGAGATACGGTAGATTGAGGAATATCTAATAGCTCCGTTAATTGTGTTACATTACAAATCTTGCGGTGTTCTAGCTCCTTCACGATTTGTAACCTAACTGGATGGGCCATAATCTTTAATAATTCTACATCCGCCTCTGGGATTTTGTGCATTTCATTACTTGCTTGAATAGTTGTCATTTTAATTTCTCCTTTTTAGTTTCTTTTTTTATTTTTAAGTTATGAGTATTTTGTGTTTGTATGAGTATATCGATTATAATCGCTGTGTTATTTGTTCTTTTGTCTCTTTATCAGGTTTAATATATAAAAGTATTATGATGGCTAAAAATCCAACAAAAGATAGCATAGGGATCGAGATGAAACCAAACAAATTCAAATAATCTTCTGTACAAGAAACACCTACTGAACATATCTTCATTTCATTTGTTGGAAAAGCCTGAATCGTAATTTGATAGACCGATATTATTAATCCAATACATGCAAATGGAAATGCATATATACTTACATTAGGGTCTTTTCTATACATTCCTATACCCAATATTAACACTAATGAATACATGGCCATCCTTTGATACCAGCACAAATCACATGGAGGCAGCTTCATCCATTCACTAAAAATTAAACTTATAAGCATTGCACTAGTAGCTATCGTCCAAGCAATTGCAATGTGATACTTTTGAATGATCGACATCTTATTTTCGCCTCACGTGTTTTTTTAAAATGCAAAATATTTGCTAATATATGACTAGTTTATTTCCGTGTTTCGAGTACCCTGTTTCAATAGAAAGTATCCAATCGTTGATATCTTCCCAGTCGTATCCCCTCTCTTTTAATTCTAGAGGGAAAAGATTTTCAAAATCACCACGCATTTCGTACATGGTTTCTAATGCTTTTTCTAGCGGACCAAATCTATATACCATGTGTGTATGTACTTTTTTGTTTTTCTTTTCTGCTACAACTAAATATACATACCGTCTTTCTTTCGCTAAAACAAACTTCAAAAATCCAGGTACTTGACTCACCTTTCACACTCCTTTTCGGTTTTCCTTACCAAGCTTAAAAAGATATGAGTAAGGAAAACTATTAAGTTTTAATTTACTGATTTAATAAATGTCCCGTTTTTTTGCTTTGAAAATACAAGAAAACACTCATCATCACAATATTTATTACACCAGCTGCAGCACCGATTTTGGAGATAACATACACATATTCATTATTACTAAATGGTAATAGGCTCGCGAAAATAAATAAAATTGAAATGATAAAGGATAAGAGCATATTTCTTTTGTTTTCATTCATTCAAAAAACCTCCATTTTGTACGAATATTTATATTGCAATAGATTGGGTGCTAAGTCGCATCATTACGATTATAATGATGTTTCTCTTCATCCACATATCCTTTAATGTTCCACACACCAATCTTTGATGCCTTACTTCTTTTTCAATTTCTAGCATTTGTGGAAATAGTAAAGTGTTAGGTTTTGAAATGTAAGCTACAGTCCCATATCCTGATTTGACCATTAATTCGTTGATATGTATCCCTTCACAAAATACATATGCCGATTCCCTACCATACTTGTCCTATTTTGGTCCATAATCATAGACCAATGTTACACTTTTTCCATATAATTGTTTCTTTAGAAATGAGGATGCTTCTTTTTCCATCTTTTGTGGTGGAATTATTTTGAGATACAGACTCCGGGGTATCCAATAAGAGCAATCTTACGGTCTGGTTCTGCCCATTTATGATCTCGTCTATCGTATCTCCATCCTTTAACTACCTTTCCTTTAACTATTTTTAAGCCTTTAAGTTTCTTAAATGTCAACAATACCTTTCCCTTCTGCGTGCTGTTGTATTCCTTTGTGTAGGATTCCGTCCGGCTTTGAATCATTTATTTGTGTCGAACTGCTGCATACAGACATTTCAAAAAGAAAGGTGTAATCCAAATAACCTTAATCCAAGACTTCTTAATGTATTATCCTACTAATTCTAGCTTGTAAAGCACTCTATCACCCTAAATACCATAATAACCATAAGGAAAAATGTAGGAATAATAGACTCAGAAAAACACATAATTGCACTTTAGCGTGAAGTGATTTTCCCCATGATGAAATGCGCCATAAAGCCAATGGATAAATATAGGGATAAAGAACTACGAACCTGTTTCGAAAAATACAGCTAAATAAATTATAAATAATATAAGTTGTTGATGTTTTCATTAATTACTCCTTTAAAAGCTTATCTTTATAGGGGATATTTGCTGGATTCATTTCCTTATAAGCACACCATAGACAAAATGGAACCCACTTTTTTAGATGTTCTTTAAACGTAACCCTGAATGATTGCTTTTTACATTTGGCGCATGTTGGCATCTCACATCCCTTATTCTGCTTCTCCACATTCCCAAAAGATACATTGATTGTTGATATGTTACTTATAAACAATTCCCGTTCCCGCTCTTTTTTCAGAAACTTATAGAAAACAAAAAAGGACACACCGATGGCATATGTATGCGTAGGTGTGTCCTTTTGCAAGATAGATTTAGAAGTATTTTGATACTTTCATCATATCATAAATCTTATTAATTTTATATACAAAATTAATAATTCTAAAACAGTTGTAGGTGAGGATGGTTTGATACTTACATTCATATAACCCAATTGATCACCTGCTACTAAAATAATACCTTTTTACCCAGTATTTCTTTCAATATACTAAAAAAATTAACATGTTGAGTATTAGCAGAAAAGCTATTATGCATAGCGCAAACTGATAACTTATACTGATCATCAATATCATATTGTTTAACAAAAATGGATGACTTTGAAAAACCTGTTGAAAAGTTGTCTAACTGAGGCGACACTCTAGAAAAAGGAATAAGGGGAATTATACATGTGATATTTTAAAGTATTCCGCGAAAGAATTCTCCTTCCTCAAGCGTGTGAAGGGCGTAACCCAACGATAGGTGGGAGATGAATTTCGGTTTGGCAAAGTCAAAAAACTTTTGATAAACGAGCTATATGAAGTTCTTTGATAACTTGATATAGGAGGTTGTAGTAAGAAAATAGAGTGCGAAAACCAAGCCATTCGGTCCCTGTGTAAAATATCAATCTTACCACAAGAGCGTTATTTCAGGGAATCTAAAGGTTACTTTCTTCTGTGAACTACTCGCCACTTCAAGCTTTGCTAAGTGGCGAGTAGTTCACAACAGAACCTTCCTGACCATATCAATTGACTTTTTGATATGGTATTTCAACACCTTCATCGATAAATAAATGCTTCGCATCATCTACATAACTCATCGTATTACGTATCCAATAATATGACTCATTTATTTTAAAAAGTGGCACAGACAACTGATGTTCAAATGAAATCATAAATTGTACATCCTTTTTAATTGTAAATCTTGTGCCAAGTCCATCTGCTAATTCATAACAACCCGTAATATCATCTTTAGTTGTGAGCGGTAAAGTCATCACATATTTTGGTGCTTCTACAGCATATTGTATTCCCATTAAGTATTGCATAATTTCTTGTTCATATTGAGGAAACACTTCTTGATTCGTCGCTAACACAATCACTTCCCCTGTAGATATATTCATAAAGGCTTGTGCTGAGCAACCAAGCCATCCACCTGTATGGCCAACCCACTCATTTTGAATGATAAAACCATAACTATAATTATTATTGACTTCTGTCGGTGTTAACATAAATTGAACAATCTCTTTGCTAATGTACTGCCCTTGCCAAAATGCTTTTAAAAACTTCGCTACCTCTGCGACTGGTGCATAAATACCACCGTCACCATATTGATCATTATATTTTTCGATTTCGTGTAAATATGGGTCATCAAGCACATTTTTATATTGTTGCTCCTCATAATTAAACGTTTGACCTTGCGCTACAAATTGCTTTACGGGTTGCGTGGTCATATGAGTAAGATTTAATGGTTCTGCAATATATTGTTGCAAATACGTTTCATACGATAAACCACTCACTTTTTCAATTATTTTGGCAAGTAAAACATAATTCGTATTACTATAAGACCAATGCTCATTTGATGTATATTGTGGTAGCACTCCTTCGATAAATGTTTCAACACATATTGTTAAATCTTCCGTGATATACTCTGGAATACCAGATGTGTGTGTAAGTAATTCTGCAACTGTTACTTCTGTAAAATATGGTACGTTAAACCAACATGTAATTTTATCTTCTAACTGTAGCTGTCCTGTTTCGATTAGCTGAAACGCCATTACCGCTGTAATCATTTTACTTAATGATGCTAGATTAAATTGTGTATCTTTGTTAATAAGGCGCTTCTTTTCGAGTTCTTGATAACCATGAAAATACTGCTTGATTTGACCGTTTTTTTCATAATAAACTGCACCGTTAAAAGCGATATTTTCAAGTAAACCTCTCATATTTTAGCCCCCTAAACAAATTAGACATCTAACACATTAGGCATGAAGGGATTTTTATAATTCCTTCATTACAATCCCCCTTAATTTATCAACAATTCTTTCAAATTCATCTAGCTCTTCTGATGAAAGTTTACTGTAAATTTTATCTGCAATTTGCTTTTCTACATAATCTTGCTTCGAAAAATACTCCAATCCATTTTCATCTAACGTTATATATATTTCACGTCGATTTTGAAGATTAATTTCTCGTTTGATATATTTATTCTTTTCTAATTTCGCTATTAATTGGCTAACCGCGCTAGAGCTTATATTCATTTCAATCGCAATTTCGCCGACCGTAATACGTTTCGCTAAATATACAATATCTAATACAACAGCTTGTTGTGTTGTAATGCCACTATTTAAATATTGCTTGTAATGTTTATATATCAAGCGGTTTATTGTATATTCAGCTTCATTAATGCGTTTAACTTGTTCATATAAAGACAAAAAATCACCCACTAACATGTTAGATATCTAATATATTATCAAGTGATTTATTAAACGTCAATCGTATGTCAACCTTTTTACGTTTTTTCATTCTTAGTTGGCTTACGTTGAACTGAAAGCTTGCTGATTTTTGTTGATAAGTCATAAAAAAAGAGGTTCAGGTACAAAAAAACAGGCTGTGGAGAAGACTTTCTTCACAGCCTGACTAATATGTAGACTTACATACACTACTATTTTTGAAGAGTAAATTGGGAAACAATCTGTTTTAATTCCCCAGCTACGCTGTGCAGATGTTCAACTGAAATTGAAATCTCCTGAACAGATTTTTCTTGCTGTTGAATAGACTCTTTTACCCTATCAGTTCGGTCAGATGATCTTTGGGAAATTTGAGCCATGTCTTCTGCAGAGGCAGAAACCTCTTCACTACTCTTTGCAATTTCATCTGTAGACATAGATACCGTTTGAATTTTCTCAGATACTTGTTTTACTTTTTCTGTAATTGTTCCAAATACTTTTTCTGTGTGCATTACTACTTGTGTACCTGCCTGTACCTCATTATCTACTTTCCCCATCATGTCTACGGTGTGGTTCGTTGCTCCCATAACTTGAGTAATAAGCTTCTCAATTTTTTTTGCAGAATCACTAGATTGTTCTGCTAATTTTCTTACTTCATCTGCCACAATTGCAAATCCTCTACCACTTTCCCCAGCACGTGCAGCCTCAATTGCGGCATTTAATGCTAATAAGTTAATTTGAGAGGTAATACCCTGCATAACATCAATGATTTTAACAATTTCTTCTGATTGTTCTTTCATAGTCTCTACTTGTTTCACACCGTTATGTACTGAATTTTGGATTGTATCCATCTGTTGA